>JALHLM010000389.1:0-5630 GCA_022844585.1 Pirellulales bacterium
TTCCCGGGCATCCTGGCGGAAGCGAAGCCGAGCCACGGGCGACCGGCGTCACTGCAAGTGACGCTGCCGCCGCTGGCGACGGTGGTGCTGAAGCCGAAGCGGTGAGTTGGAGCTGTAGGTCAGGCACCGCCGTCGAAGGACCGCTGCCTGCGAACTGGGCCGACCGTCGAAACATCCGAATGGTGGCTAGCGCCGTGCCTGACGGGAACGACGTCGATTCCAGGCATTCGCAGTCGTTTTATCTCAAATTCAAACGACCGTTGCCGCGGGAAGCCGTATGCGGCTCCTACGACGGGACTTTCAACAACTTGAAAGAGACTTGATACCGATAGAAGGTGATTGAAGGAACTAACGCCAGGGCCCAACGGAGCTTCTGGTCATCCTCCAAAGCAATAATCGCTCCTTCGACCGTTTGCCCTGGCTCGGCAAGTACCTCCTGAATGTAGCCCATGTAACGCAATATCTGACCAACAACGACGTCGGTTGCGCGGCCACGTTTTAGCTCGACGACAAGCAATCGCTTTCGATCTGAACTAATTGCCAGCACGTCGATTGGACCTGCGCCAGTCGTATACTGTTGCCCAACCTGTTCACCATCTTCTTCATAAATAGAGAATTCCTTTGCGAGTTCGGTTTGCTGCCAGTTCGCAACAAGGAATGCTTCCAGGTGCTTCTCCATTGCGAACGCTACTGGATCTTCGACGGTCGGATCCGAAGCGACGATTCGAGTCTCCCTTGAATGAGGTTCAATTAGCTTCTCGATCTCTGCCGCGTACCCAGTGAGGTCGGCAACAGTGCCAATTGAACCGCTCGATCTTTTTAGTGCCTCGCTCATCGCCGACCGATCAACCACGATTTCCATCCAACGCACTCGGCGTCGATGTGGCAAGGCATTGCCGACGGCAAAGTAGTAGTCGCCAAGCACTTCGCCCACGCGATATGCACCGCTTCCATCAAGATATAGAACGACGTCTCCCTTCTTGATTCCTTTGGCGATCGTCCAAAGTGCGCCACAAGCCAGGCCAGCAGCAATCTTTGACTTTTCTGGGTGATTGCGCAGGAAAACGGGGATAAACGTCTCGTTGAATACTCGCCATTCCTCGGAGAGGCGTCCTGTCAAATCCTGATCAATTCCGAGCTCCGCTCCAATAAACCCATCTGCGAAACATTCGGGTGCGTACGAGCTCTTGCGACCCAACATGACCCGGAAATACGACGTTGACGTGCCCATTCCTTCACCCCCTTAAGATTGGTCCGCTATCAGACCAATAAGAATTTCAACCGCAACTCCGCTTGCCGCTGGCTCCGCATCGTCAAACTGTAGTCTAGCCTGACGGGTACGACGCCGTATCCATGTCAGGCACGTCTCTCGCGTTGACGACGGACGTTGCATGGGCGTATTTTCTAGCCGCGATTTCTTGCTTCGGCTGCGGTGCCTGACCTACGGAGCGAGCCCGCCATCTTTGCCGCCGCCCATTGCGCCGCGGACCATTCCCCAGCCTTTCGCCAGCAATCTTCCGGTGAATAGCTCCTCGGTGAGCGTGCTCTTTTCCCCGGAGAAATTGGTCCAGACCGCTTCGATGTACGGCCCGCTGGATTCGCGGAGTGTGGCGTACATCCCCTTCGCGCCGATTTCGTTCAGGCCTTGGCGGTAGTGGTCGAGGATGTGGCGGTCGAAGAGGCCGCCAGCGACTTTCACCGTGGATAGCGCGCCTTGGCCGACTTTGCCGAGCTGACCCAGCGAATAGAGCGTCATCGTCGTCGAAACGCTCCAGACGTCGGCGTCTTGGGCCTTGGCCATGGCGTGCATATCGTTCCAGAGGCGTTCCACTTCGGCGCGCGGGAGCGCTTGCATGACGTCGACGCGCGTCGCCGCGTCGCGGGCTTGTTTCACCGTCTCCTTGAGACCTTCGACGGAAAGCGGCGGCGTATCGAACGCGCCGGAGGTGACCTTCGCGGTATCCGCCACGGCCGAGAGCAGGTCGTCGACGTTGTTGATCATCGCGTTGTCGTCGATCAGATGTTGCCGCTTGAGTTCGACGGACAACTCCTTCAAGAAGTGCGACGAGCCGTAGGCCACGTCGGCCACGATCGCCAGCGTCGTGAGCGGCGAGAGATGCACCGTCGCCATGCCGGCCAGTTCGATGAAGTTGCCGACTGCCTTGCGTGCGATGAAATTATCGACCTGCGGCGTGGAGTTCTCCTGCGGCTTGCCCGCCACGCCGGCGACGTCCTGCACCAGGAAGTCGAGGGTCTGCTGCACGAGGATCCGGTACGTCTGCGAATTCTGAAACGCTCGCGGGATCAGCAGCGCCGCGCTTTCGCGCACCGCCCCGCCGACAAGACCGGCGCCGCTGCGAAGCGTCCGCTCAGGAATCGACAGCGTGTACAGCAGATATCGCTGCCAGGCGTCCCCCTCGGCGGATGGCGGATCGGGAATCGGCGGCGGGCCAGCGGGAACAGACTCAGACACGACAAGACCTCATCGTTTATTCAGGGAATCGACTCGTCGTCGGCGCTGTCGTCATCCGGTAGCGGTTCCGCCACGTCGTTCGGCAATGAGAGTAGTTCGCTGGCCCAGGCCGGTAATCGTGGCGCGACGTGAAGAAAATCCACTTCGGGCCCGCGCAGTTTCAAGAGAATGATGTAGCCGATCGTCAGCCCGATCACGCCGCCGCCGATGATACCGATCATCTGGCCCAGCCAGTTCGATTTCCGCGTGCGTCGCTGGAGCGTGGCCATCGACGGCGCTTGGCGGAGCTGGTCGACGTGTTGCACGAACTCGACTTGCAGACGCTTGCCGGATGGCGTCGCGGTGTCGGCGGGCGTTGCCGACGGCGCTGCGTCGCGCGCCGCCAAGGCATCCGCGACGGCGAATTCCTCTACGCAGAGCGGGCACTGAAACCGCTGATCCGGGATCGCGTCGATCGGCAGGGTGATCGACTGCCGGCAATGGGGGCACGGGGCGATCGTCGCCATGACTCCTCCGTGGTAGGCCGTCAACAGCGAGCAGTCTAGCAACTATTTGACCGCGCCGGCGCGGAGTCCGGCCGCGAAATCCTTGCGTTGCTTCTCGTCGGCGCCTTCCAACACCGCTGGGAGATGATGCTCGATCCAAGCCAGCGCGGCCTCAGGTTCATCAATTGCTAGCCGCTGAAACTCCGCGACCAGCGGCGCCAACTCATCGGACTGAATCGTGGCGGCGGGCGGCACTTCGTAAAACTCGGATAGATACCGTCGCAATTGCTGCGCGACTTCCACGCCGAAATGACGCCAGCCCGTGGTTTCGCCGGTGGCGGTTGCAGCGCGGAGCGGCGTCGACGTGCCGAGGAGCGCTTTGGTCATCAGGAACCAAGGCGATCGCGTGGACTTAGTTTGCATGGCGACGCCTCGCGGGGGAGATCCAAGGTGCAAGCACAGACTTATGGCGCGCGCAGCGATCGTCGATCGGCTCGTGAGAGCGAATCGGGACGCGCTTTCCAATGCAAAGCGACCTCGGGTCGCTCCCGGGAAGCACGTATGCCACGGCGATAGGCAAAGGGGGGCAGAAGTCGCTAGTGGCCCTAGGAGTCAAAATGACTACTGCAAACATAGCCTTTGGTGGTACGGCGCGCCGCCATTTTTTGCGGCTACCCGCAACTTTTCCTAATCCATTATTGAATAAACACTTGCGGCTCAATAGCGAGAGCCTGACTGGCGAAGAAACGGGCGGCAGCCTATTTTTGACATACATGGTTGTCAAAAACTTCGCAGCCGGTATCATTTCTAGGAAGGAATGGCGTGACATGGGCACCGTGGAAACATCGGACAACCAAATGCTTGACCTCCTCCGTCGGAGGGGGCCGCAGGGCATTTTGGACCTCATTCAGACGACAGGCGTTACCGCGACGGCGGTGCGACAGCGTTTGACCCGGCTCATGTCCCTTGGATTAGTCGAGCGCGAGGTGCAAAAGCGGCAACGCGGTCGACCTGGGCATTGCTACCGCATTACTGAAAAGGGCCGCCACCAGTCTGGCGACAACTTCGGCGACCTGGCGGGCGTGCTATGGGAGGAAATCCGGTCGGTGCCCGACAGCGAGGTTCGCCGCGGCCTGCTTCAACGGCTCGCACGGAGCCTGGCGCGGCTTTACGAGCGCGAAATCCAGGGCGGGACCTTGTTGGAACGGATGCAGTCGGTAAAACGGGTGTTTGGTCTGCGGGGGGTGGAGTTGGAGGTCAATACCGGGGGAAACCTGCCGGTGTTGACCGTACTCGATTGCCCGTACCCAGACCTGGCTGACAAGGATCGTGGCGTGTGCGCGATGGAGCGGATGCTGTTCACCGAGTTGCTCGGGGAGCAGGTTCGCCTGAGCGGCTGCCGCCTCGACGGCCAGGCATGTTGCGAATTTCAGGCGAGCTGACGCGGAAAAAGGCGAATCATGACCCGACCATGGATTGAAGGCCGCTTCGAGGAAAACGTCATTACGACGACCGTCGAGCAGGCGATTAACTGGGCCAAGCAGTCAAGCATCTGGCCAATGACGTTCGGCCTGGCATGTTGTGCCATCGAAATGATGGCCGCAGGCGCCGGCCGCTTCGACCTGGACCGCTTCGGCGCCGGCGCCTTTCGGGCGACGCCGCGGCAAGCAGACCTGATGATCGTCGCCGGGACGGTGACGTACAAAATGGCCAGCCGCGTGCGGCGTTTGTACAACCTGATGCCGGATCCGAAGTTCGTCATCGCGATGGGCGCCTGCACCGTCGGCGGCGGCCCGTACTTCAAGTACGGGTACCACGTCGTCAAGGGCGTCGACTTGGTCGTGCCGGTAGACGTTTACGTGCCGGGCTGCCCGCCGAGACCGGAATCGTTGCTCGAAGGCCTGATGCGGATTCAAGACAAGATCAAGGGGCACAAGGTTTCCAAGTCGCGCACCGGCGACGGCGCGATGCACTGGTTCAGCTCGATCGGCCAAAACGGCGATCAACTGCCGGACGAGTTGCCGCTGCCCCATCATTCCGGTTACGTGGCTGTCGAAGAACGGCAGCCGGTGTTCGATCATCAGAAGATTACTGGGTAGGAAGAAGGTGAGAAGGTAAGAAGATAAGAAGTTTGGGCTCAAACCTTTCTCACATTCCTACCTGCTCATGTTCCCCGTACACAACAACGCTAATTGCAATGACTGAGACTCTGAAAATCACTGATCTGCATGTGTCCGTCGCTGATAAGCCGATTCTGCGCGGCGTCGATCTGGAACTTCGCCGCGGCGAAACTCACGCCCTGATGGGCCCGAACGGCTCGGGCAAGAGTACGCTCGGCTACGCCATCATGGGCCACCCGGGCTACGAGATCACGTCCGGCACGATCACGCTCAACGGACAAGATCTGCTCGCGATGGAACCGAACGATCGCGCCAAAGCCGGCGTGTTTCTGGCGTTCCAACGGCCGATGTCGATCCCGGGCGTGAAGGTCTCTGACTTCCTGCGCCACGCGACGACCAACGTCCGCCGCCCCGATCGTAAGGAAGGCGAAGAACTGATTCCGATGCGCGAGTTCCGCAAGGAGCTCAAGGAAAAGATGGAACAACTGCGGATCGATCCGGAGTTCGCGCGGCGCTACGTCAACGACGGTTTCTCCGGCGGCGAAATGAAAC
>JALHLM010000389.1:5640-6039 GCA_022844585.1 Pirellulales bacterium
GCGGCCTGGACGTCGACGCCGTGCGTCTGGCCAGCCAGAGCATCGCCGAGATCGGCGGCGCCGAGATGGGCATCCTGATCATCACGCATCACGACAAACTTCTCGAACACAACACGCCCGATTACACGCACGTGATGCTGGGCGGCCGAATCGTCGAAACGGGCGGAGCGGAACTGGCCGCTGAGTTGCACCAACGCGGCTACGACCGCATCCGCGCGGCCTACCCCGAAGCGGCCGCCGAAGAAGCGGCGATGCAACGCGACGGCAAGAAACTCCAAGCCGTCGGGTAAGTCCGGCGGCGTAGTAGGTCAGGCTTTCCAGCCTGACGGTATCACAAACGGCGCATGATTCTGTTGCGTCAGGCTGGAAAGCCTGACCTACGTGATTGAGCATCAAGCT
>JALHLM010000390.1 GCA_022844585.1 Pirellulales bacterium
GCGCTGAAGTGCCGCGTCCTCTCCCCCTCGCTGGCGCTTCGGGTTGGTGTGGTGTCTATCAAACGAAGCAGGCCGCCGAATCCTCGGCGGCCTGATCCATTGCTATCCGAAATCGCGGTCGCGGGACCGCGGGTACGGCCTTAGCCGCAAGTCGAGCCATTGCAGGCCGGGGCTTCGCAGGCCGGAGCGCAGCACTCGCCGCAGCTACGACGCGAACGGCAACGACGGGCACGACGGCAACCAGCGTCAGCCGATTCCGCAATCGCGAGCACGCCAGCGACGACCAACAAGCCCAAGGCAATCAGCTTCGAGAACCGCTTCATGGAAATGTCCCCTCTGAGAGTGAAAAACTCCATCGGGCCGGCTCTCATTGCCGACCTACTTTGGAAAGAGGGGCAGCATAGCGGGACCTTGAGGCGCGAAAAAGGGGGTGGAAACCCTGTCGCCGGCCGCCGAGATCGATAAGTTTTTACGATTGCGTAGGTTACGAAGACAAAATTAACCCGAGATTTGGCTGCAAAATCCCCCACAACGGGTTGTTTTAACACCGCAGTCGAAGTGCATTTCCTGTCAGGTCATCCACTTGACGAATTGGTCGCCAAGCGTGGGCGAGAGCTGCGAAATGGCGAACAGCAATCGCGCTTTGCGAGGATAAACCAACTCGCGGCGACGCCGTTCGCACCCCTGCAAAATGCGTTGCGCAAGCCAGTTAGGATCGAGCGCCCGGGTCTTCACGCCCGCACCGGGCTTCGCCGCTTCGGCGGGCACATGGCCTAGCCGGTCGGTGTCGCGCTGACGTGGCTCACTCCGAGCAATCGGCCCGGGGCAGACCAGCATCACGTGTAGTCCCTGCGGTTCGAGCTCCAAACGAAGCTGCTGCGTGTATCCGGTGACGGCGAATTTGGCCGCGGCGTAGGCCCCCAGCCAGCGCGCCGCCGATTTGCCGGCCAATGAGCCGATATTCACCAGGTGGCCGCGCTGGGCGATGAGTGGCTCCGCGAACGCGCGGGTGCAGATGACGGTTGAAATCAGGTTCACTTCCAGCAGGTACCGAAAATCGTCCGGCGTCGTTTCCAGGGCGGCGCCACGGGCGGATTTGCCGGCGCAGTTCACCAGCAGGTCCACCCGGCCGAGGCGGACTAAAGATTCCTTGACCAGGTCATGGACTTCAGCCTCGTTCGTCGCATCCGCGCGGACGGCATTTGCGTCGCCGCCGGCTTGGCAAATCCGCTCCACCGCGGCGTTCAATGCGTCAGCACCACGGGCGGCGAGAACGACCTTCGCGCCCGACGCGGCCGCCGCTTGCGCGATTGCGAAGCCGAGTCCCGAGGAAGCCCCCGTTACCACGACTCCCTTTCCGGACCAAAAACTGGACATGGTGAGATCGAATGCCGGTCGGGGGAGTGGAATTTAAGCGTGGTAGAGTAGGCTGGAATTGTAAGGGAAACCAACGCCCCTTGAAGCGGCCCAGGCCGGCCGAGCGCGATGGCCCAGGAAACTTGCGGGTCAGTCGTTATTCGATGAGTACATTCACGACCGCTAATCGCTAAGAGGATATGACGATGGACACCGCGGCGCCTGAAACGGATGTCGCTCGTCTGGTGAAGACGTATCAGGCGGGTGTCTGGCGTTACTTGCGGGCGTTGGGGTGCGAGGCGTCGACGGCCGACGACCTGACACAGGAGACGTTCCTGACGGTCCTGGAAAAGCCCTTTTCGGACTTCAATCCAGCGGCCACGGCGGCGTACCTGCGAACCGTCGCTCGGAACCTGTTTATCTCCGTGCAGCGTCGGGCAAATCGCAGCATCTCGGTGGCCGATCTGGACGAGTTGGACTTGGATTGGAGCCGCTGGGCGGGGGACGACGCCGGGCAACACTTGCTCGCGTCACTGAAGGAATGCCTTCAAGGGTTGGGCGAGAAGGCGAAACGGGCGATTGAGTTGCGGTATCAAGAAGAGGCCTCGCGGGCTGGCATCGCCACTTCGCTCGGCATGAGCGAGGACGGGGCGAAAAACTTGTTGCAACGGGCAAAGCAACAACTCCGCGAATGCGTGGAACGGAAACAGAGATAGAGATAGACGTCATGTCGGGTACTCACAAAGATCGAATTCTCGAGGTCTGCCTGGAAGAACTCCTTTCCGGGCAGTCTCCTCCAGATTTGACGGACCGTGTGCTCCGCGCCGCAGCCGCTCGTCGAGTGGCCGTCAACGGAACGCATGGGCAGAAGTCCGTCACGATCCCACCTTCGCCGGTCGGCTCGGGGCAGGCGGCCGGCGGAGGTGTTTCGTTCAAGGCGCCGGAAATCACGGCGCCCATCGTCACCGTCGCCGCTGCGACGAACGTGGCAAGCCGCTATCAACAGCGCCGGCGAAATGTTTTGCCATGGATGCTGGCCGTGGTCGTGGCCGCGAGCTTACTGCTCGCTCTCGGTATCTTCCTGAACCGCGGCGATAATGCCGCGCCGGTTGCCGAGCAACCGAAGCCGCCCGTGGAAGGCAAGGCCACGCCGCGCTTAGCGCAAGATCCGCCGGCGCCGTCGACTCCAGAGACCATGCCGGCGCCAACCGACGATTCGCAGCTCGAAAACCAGGCGCCAGTCGTTGTTAAGATCGCGCCGGCGAACGACGGCGCCAATGCGCCCGACGAACCTGCGCCGGAAGCCGTGGCAGTCGCGGAGCGAACACTCGCTACTCCGGACGCCGAAGTCGTCGCTTTTATCGACGCGGAAATTCGCAAGGCCTGGCAGGCCGCGGCCGTGGGATCTTCGCCTGAGGCGACCGATTCCGAATGGTGCCGCCGCGTCTACTTAGACCTGCTGGGCCGCATCCCGACAATCGATGAGCTGCAGCAATACGCGAGGAATCGCACGAAAGACAAGAAAGAAAAGCTCGTCGACGAGTTGCTCAGCTCTGATCGCTACGCCGAAGAGTACGCTCGGAACTGGACCACGATCTGGACGAACTCGTTGATTGGTCGCTCGGGCGGAGCGAACAACAACAGCATTGCGAACCGGGCCGGCATGCAGCAGTACCTGCGTCGCTCGTTCCAGCGCAACAAGCCCTATGACGAGATGGTCACCGAGTTGGTCAGCGCCGAAGGTTCCGGCCGCCCGGGCGACGAGAACTACAACGGCGCGGTGAACTTCATCGCCGACAACCTGCAGGACGACGCCACGGCCGCCACGGCGAAGACCGCCCGGCATTTCCTCGGCATGCAGGTGCAATGCACGCAGTGCCACAATCATCCGTTTAATGATTGGAAGCAGAATCAATTCTGGGAGTTGAACTCCTTCTTCCGTCAGGCCCGCGCCATGCGCATCGGCACGGGCGACACTGCGGGTGTCACGCTAACCGACGTGGATTTCCGCGGCGAGAGCGGCCGGCAGCCGGATGAAGCGGAAATCTACTACGAGTTGCGCAACGGCACCGCCGCCACGGCGTATCCGGTGTTCGTCGACGGGCAGAAGATCGCGAATCCGAGCGGGCGCGTCGCCGCGGTGCGCCGCCGCGCTGAGTTGGCGAAGTTCATCGTGCGTTCTCCGAACTTCGGCCAGGCGATCGTCAACCGGATGTGGTCCCACTTCCTCGGCCACGGCTTCACCAAGCCGATCGACGACATGGGCCCGCACAATCCGCCCACGCACAGCGAGTTAGTCGCGCGACTGGGCGTCGAATTCACCGGCGGCGGGCATGACCTCAAGAGATTGATGCGTTGGATCGTGCTGTCGGAGCCGTACGCGCTCTCCAGCACGTTCGGGAAGCGCTACAAGAACGACAAGGACGATCCCTCGATGGGCGAGAAGCCGCTGTTCAGTCATTTCTACATGCGGCAGATGGAAGCCGAGCAGATGTATCAATCGCTGCTCGTCGCCACGGAAGCCGATAAGACGCAAGGCAGTTACGAAGAGCAGGAACGCACCAAGGCCGAATGGCTCGCACAGTTCACCATCGCGTTCGGTACCGACGAAGGCGACGAGGCCACGACGTTCAACGGCACCATCCCGCAAGTGTTGATGATGATGAACGGCGAGATCACCGAACACGCCGTGAACGTCGAGCCAGGCAGCTTCCTGCACAAGCTGGTCTACGAAAGCAAGGACCGCGCGGACAGACTGGATCGCCTGTATTTGGCGGCGCTTGGGCGCCGGCCGACGCGGCAGGAAATCCAAGCCGCCAACGATCTGCTCGAAGCCCGCGGCGGAGACGACGTGGCCGCGATGCAGGACGTCTGGTGGGCGCTGCTGAACAGCGGCGAGTTCATTTTCAATCGGTAGGGGCGGGAGAGATGGAGGAGTAAAGGAGAAGGGGAGTAAAGGAGTTTTTGAGTGGCAGAGTTGTAGGTCGGCGGGAGGTGAAAGGTGACTGCTGGGGAGTGACGGCCAGTGAGCAAGATTCTTTGCTCCTTTACTCCCCTGCTCCTTTTCTCCTCGAACCACACGGGGCAAACCACATGACGGGCAATTGGTCGGGCGCCCCTTCGGGGATGACACGACGACATTTTATGCGGCACCTGGCCGGCGCTTCGGCGTTGGTGTTGCCGGCGACTTCGTTCACGCGTTCGTTGCATGCGAACGTCGACAAGTTGCGCAAGAATCACAAGGCCGCCATCCTGTTGTGGATGGGAGGCGGTCCTTCGACGTTGGACCTGTGGGATCTGAAACCTGGCGCGACGACGGGCGGTCCGTTCAAGCCGATCTCGACGACCGGCGACGTCCAGATCAGCGAACATCTGCCCTTGATGGCGCAGCAGATGAAACATCTGTCGATCGTCCGTTCGATGAGCACGCGCGAAGCGGATCACGATCGCGGTCGTTACTACATGCACACCGGCTACGTCCCCAACCCGAGCATCGAACATCCGAGCTACGGCGCGGTGATCAGCCATGAGTTGATCGAAACGCGTCCGGAATTGCAGGTCCCGCCGTTCGTGTCGATCGGCGGCGGCAGCGAAGGGCCCGGCTTCCTGGGCATGACCTATGCTCCGTTCGTGGTCGGTTCCAACGGCGACGTACGGAATTTGAAAGTGGCGCTGCCGGAAGATCGGCTGATGCAGCGAATGCAGATGCTGAAGATGCTGGAAACAGGCTTCGCGTCGCAGAACCGCGGCGAACTGGCAAACGATCACGCCAAGGTGCTCGACAAGACGCTGTCGTTGATGACCAGCGAGCAGATGAAGTCGTTCAAGGTGGATCAGGAACCGCAGGCCGCGCGCGATCGTTATGGCAACACCGGCTTCGGCCGCGGTTGCTTGATGGCGCGTCGCCTGGTGGAAGCGGGCGTGCCGTTCATCGAGGTCGATTTCGGCGGTTGGGACAACCACGCCGGCATCTTCCCGACCTTGCAAAATCAAAAGCTGCCGGAACTGGACATGGCGATGAGCGCGCTGGTCGAAGACCTCGCCGAGCGCGGCCTGCTCCAGGACACGGCGGTGATTTGGATGGGGGAATTCAGCCGCACGCCGCAGATCAACGGCAACGCCGGACGCGATCATTGGGCGCGCAGCTGGAGCGTCGTGGTGGGTGGAGCCGGCATGAAGGGGGGCATCGCTGTTGGTCAAACCAACGCCACCGGCACGGAAGTCGTCACGAAGCCGTATTCGTCGGAAGACCTGATGGCCACGGTCCTCAAGTCCCTCGATATCCCGCTGGAAACGACCTACACGAGCAAGAACGGCCGGCCGATGAAGATCGCGAATAGCGGGAAGGTGATTGAGGAATTGTTTGCGTGAGCGGAGCGAGGAGTGGGGAGGAGAAAAGGAGTAAAGGAGCAAAGTAGGCAGGAGCGAACACAAATCAACTTGCGGCGAGCGGCTTTGAGCTGAATCGTTGCACAACGTACCCCGAATGACTCCCGAAACAGGGGGCATCCGCTGCGCCCATAGCAAGCGCTCTGCTGTGGGCGCTTTTTTTTGCGCACTTGGTTCTCTTGGCGTGAACACGGGATTACATTGGCGGGGCCACTCTGAGTTTTCACCACGGAGAACACGGAGGGGCAACCATATTGAACCGCGGAGGCGCTGAGACGCAGAGA
>JALHLM010000391.1 GCA_022844585.1 Pirellulales bacterium
GCGTACGCCCCTTGCACCCCGGCCGCTGACGCTTCCGGCTCTATGAAACCGGTGAGCGAAACAGATCCGCGGCGTAATTTGCTGGGTGTGATCGCGCTCGTCGCCTTGCTGGCCGGCGCGGTGCTCTACTTTGTCGACGGCGCGCATTCGCGCTACTTGGAATGGACCAGCGCCTGCCTGCGGGTTGGCGCCGTGCTGGGCGCAGTCTGGCTGGCGATGCCGGAGTTTCGCCGGCCGGGCAATCGCTGGCTCGTGGCGGCCATTCTGGCTGCCTTTGTCGTGCTGGCCTGGCGACCTAGACTTTTCCTGGTCGCCGCCGTGCTGTTTGTCGTGGCGTGGTTCTTGCGGCCGCGGGGGTCGGTTTCGGTGGAACCGCGGAGGCGCTGAGACGCTGAGACGCGGAGGGGAGGAGGGAGAGGGAAGTGCGGAGAGTTGTGTGAAGGATGACCTGATGACCGCGAGTGTGGTGTGATGAAAGTGAATTGCGTTCGGTTCGTCGCAGTGATTCTGATGCTCGTGACTGCGCCGGCTTGCGTCTTCGCACAGCGCGAGGTGACGAAGGAGGCGGTGCGTGGTTCGATTGAAGTAGAACATGGCGTCGTGGTGTCCGCGCAACGCGATGCGAGCGAAGTCGGCGTTGATGTCTTGATGCGTGGCGGGAATGCCGTCGATGCGGCGGTGGCCACGGCGTTTGCGCTGGCGGTGACGCATCCCGAGGCTGGCAACATTGGCGGCGGCGGGTTTATGTTGGTCTTTCCCGGCGAGGCGCGTGCGCCGGTGTGCGTCGACTACCGCGAAACCGCGCCGGCCGCCGCGACGGAAACCATGTTCACGCCGGGCGAAAGCCGCTTCACTTGCAAGTACGTCGGCGTGCCCGGCACGGTGCGCGGCCTGGAACTGGCCCACCGCGAATTCGGCAAACTCCCTTGGAGCGAGTTGGTCTCGCCCGCCGTGCAGTTGGCGGAGGAAGGATTCGCGCTCGACCAGTATCTGGCGGATTCGCTCAATGAGTTATTGAAGGAGTCGCCGGACTTCGCCGAGTTGCAGCGCGTCTACGGCAAGGATGGCGGGAAGGCGGAGTGGCGCGAGGGGGATCGACTCGCGCTGCCGGAATTAGCCACGTCGCTGCGCGCGATCGCCGAACATGGCCCCAACGCCTTCTACGATGGCGTCGTCGCTGAGCAACTTGTCGCGGAAATGACGGCCGGCGAGGGGTTGATCTCCCGCGACGATCTCCGTGGCTATCAAGCCAAGCTGCGCGAGCCGATTCGCGGGACGTATCGCGGCTATCATATTTTCGCCGCGCCGCCTCCCAGTTCCGGCGGGATTTGTCTCGTGGAGATGTTGAACATCCTCGAACCGCTGGAGTTGCGAAGGCACGGCCGCCATTCGGCGGAAGCGATGCATTTCACCATCGAAGCGATGCAACGCGCCTTCTGCGATCGCGCGCGGCACTTGGGCGATCCGGATTTCAACACGATCCCCGCGGAATTGACCGACAAGGCCTACGCCAAGCAGCTGATGGAGGCGATTCCGGCCTGGCAGGCCACGCAAAGCGAAACCCTCGCGCCGGAGATTCCGCTCGCGGGCGAAGGGCCCAACACCACGCATTTCTCGGTGATCGACGCGACGGGCATGGCCGTGGCGAATACCTACACGCTCGAAGAAAGCTACGGCGCGCGCATTGTCGTCCGCGGCGCAGGTTTCTTACTCAACAACGAAATGGGGGACTTCAATCCTCAACCGGGCGTGACAAATCGGACGGGCCAGATCGGCACGTCCGCCAACATCATCGCGCCGGGCAAGCGGATGCTCAGCTCGATGTGCCCGGTGATCGTCGCGCAAGACGGCCGCGCGGTCCTCGTCACCGGCAGCCCCGGCGGACGCACGATCATCAACACCGTGCTCTCGGTCGTGCTCGGCGTATTGGAATACGAACTCGACGTCCGCTCCGCGGTCGACGCCCCGCGCTGGCATCACCAGTGGTTACGGGACGAAACGATCTTCGAGCGCAGCGCTGATTCCGCCTATCGCGCGGCAATTCAGCGGCTCAAACTGATGGGCCACAAGACGAAGCTAACCGACGTACAAGGTTCGGCGCACAGCATCTACATCGACAAGCAGTCCGGAAGGCGCCACGGCGCCGCCGACGTGCGCAGATCCGGACACGCGGCGGGATATTGATGCCGTTACTTCGCCTGTCGTGCAGCCATGATCGCCCGGACCAGCTCTTCCGGCATCTTCGGCGGTTTCTGTTCTTCGTCTTTGCAGGCCGATTTCCCCAGGCAGATCGCCTGCTGGTACGTCTTCATGTACGCCACGCAAGGCGGGCAGCAGGCCAGGTGCTTTTCGAAGTATTCCCGTTGCTCGGGCGGCAATTCGCCGTCGCAGTAATCCATCAGGAATTCGACCAACTCGCGGCAGCTCAACATTACAGGCCTCCTCGCAAATGGGGATCGAGGAGCGCACGGAGGGCCTGCCTGGCTCGATGAAGTCGGGTTTTGACGGCGTTCGAGGTCATGCCGAGAAGTTTCGCGGTTTCGTCAGTGTCTCGTTCTTCGATGTCCCGGAGCAGCAATACGATACGGTAACTTTCCGGCAGGGCGTCGATCGAGCGGCGAACCAGTTCCTTCGTTTCCGCCTTTTCCAGCGCCGCCAGGCCGCCGTCGCGCCATTCCGAGGCCGGTGTCGCCTGATGTCCGTCGTCCAGGAACTTCGGCAGTAACTCGTCGCCGGAATGTTCCGCGGGGCGGGACTTCCGGGTGCGGAGCTTCATCAAGGCCGCGTTCACTGCGATCCGATGCAGCCAGGTGCCGAGCCGGGACTGCCCCTCGAACCGGTCGAGGGCCTTGAAGGCCGACAGGAAGGCCTCCTGAACCGCGTCCTGGGCGTCCTCCTCGCTGCCGAGGAACCGCCGGGTGACCGACAGCATCCGCCCGCCATGGTCGCGGACGAGCTGCTCGAACGCCGCGGCGTCTCCGGCTCGCAGGCGTTCCAGCATCGCCCGCTCGTCGGACGGCAAATCCTGGGTGGCGAGATCGGCTTCCGGCGGCACTTGGCTCATGTTGGAAGGTATTCTCGCCGGAATTCCGCCGATTTTCAATCGGAGCTAAACACACCAACCCGAAGCGCCAGCGAGGGGGAGAGGACGGCGCATTTCAGCGCAGTGCGGCGCTGAGGAGCAACGTCTAGTCCCCTTCGCTGGCGCTTCGGGTTGGTGTGGGGACCGCCCTTCTGCCACCTACTAGCCGGGGCGCTCGGCAACTAAGCTAGCTACGCCATGAAACTTCAAGAGATTGCCATCCTGTTGCCGTGCCATAGCCTGGAGGATTTCCCCTCCGAGGGAGATTCCGACACCGCCGACGGGCTGTTCGCCGCCTGGACGTCGCTATGGCATCCGGCGCTGTTGGCGGACTCCGGACGCAAGCCGACCTGGTACCGGGCCGATAACCCGCCGAGCGAGTTCGCCGGACGGCTGTACGTCGTCCCGCCCGCGAGCGAGGCCAAACTCGTGGCCGGCTGGGTGGATCGCGCGCGGGAAGGCGGCGCCGCGGTCATCGTCGATCAATTGAAGCGGCCGGCGATCGTCGAAGAGGCCCTCGCTCAGCTCGACGCCGGTACGCCCACGGTCGACGACGAAACCGCGGCCGATTTCTTCGCGCTGGGGTTCGCCTTCCTGATGGTCGAGTTGCTCACGCGTCAGATGCGTTACATGAGCAACCTCGATCAGATCCACCTGGAGAACCAGTCGGTCGCCGCCGCCCGCGCGGCGATGGCGGGCGATGCCGAAACCTCCAGCGGCCATCTCAAGCGTTGCTTCGAAGTGCTGCAAGAAGCGCGCGAGCGGTTCTATCCGGTCGATTCGTATTTGATCGATCTGACGTTGCTGGCGGAAACGACATTACAGGCTGGCTTGAAGCGCGAGCTGGATCGCGGCGACGCCACCAGCGTGCTCGCCAGCGGCGAAGTACTGCAACGGCTTTTCGACGATGCGCCCGAAAACGGCAGGCTCCTGCGCGAGGCGATCACGCGCGGACGGGCGTCCGTTGTCGGCGGCGAATGGCGCGAAACAGAATTGCCGCTGTTGCCGGCCAACGATCTAATTGAGAACCTCACGCGCGGTTTGGAGACGCACGAACGGTTGCTGGGCAAACGGCCGATCGTGTTCGGACGCCGGCGCGCGGGCTTGTCGCCGATGTTGCCGCAGGTGTTGACGCGCTGTGGGTTCAAGGCCGCGCTGCACATGACGCTTGATGACGGACTGTTCCCCAAGTCGGATCAAAGCCGGATTCGCTGGGAAGGCATCGACCGCAGCGTGATCGATTGCCTGGCCCGCATCCCGCTCGACGCCAGCCGCCCGGAGAGTTTTCTGGGGCTCTGCCGCGCCCTGGGCGACTCAATGGATCGCGACCAGGTGGCGACGATGATCTTCGCGCACTGGCCGGACCGCGTCTGTACCTGGTACGACGACCTGCGACGCGTCGCCCGGCATTGCGATTGCCTCGGCAAGTTCACGACGCTCGACGACTACTTCACGCAAACCACGGGCTCGGGACGCCTCGTCCGGTTCGAGCCGGAAAAGTACCGCGTGCCGTACCTCCACCAGGCAGTGACAAAGCAAGACCCGCGACCGGTGTCGTTTTCGATCGAAAGCCAGGAGCAAGCCGGCGCGAAGTTCAAAGCGGAAACACTAGGCGCGCTTGCCAGCATGCTTGGCTGTGCCTCAACGCCGACGACTGACCTCACGGAACTCGGTCCGAGTGGCGCGCAACAAGCCGCCGCGCTGGCAGCTTGCCTGACGCGCGGTTCAAGTGATCCGCGCGAAGGCTTACTAGTCTTTAACACGCACAGCGCCGCGCGCGACCTTTCGCTAGAGTGGCCGACGTCGTGGGGGCGACTGAACGCGTCGTCGCCGCCGCAACAGTTGTTGGGAGATCGCATCGTCGCGCTCGTAAACGTGCCGGCGCTCGGCTACGCCTGGCTGCCGCTCACGCCTGGCGCGCCGCCGCCGCTCGCCAAGGGCGAAGCGACGATGGTCGACGGCCACGTACTTCGCAACGAGTTGATCGAGGCCACGATCTCGCCGGATACCGGCGCGCTGAAATCGCTGCGAGATTTTCGCGTGCGCGGGACGTTGCTGTCGCAACAAATTGCGCGGCGCTGGCCTGGGCCTGCGTCCAAGCCAGGAGACACGTGGCGCGATCCGGATGAAACGGCGATCTACTCCGTGATGGCGGCCGACACGATTGACGTCGTTAGCAACGGTCCGGTACTGGCGGAGATCCGCACGCGCGGGCGACTGATGCATCCCGAGGGCAACGTCGCCGCGCGTTATGAGCAAGTGTTTCGACTGCTGCGCGGCAGCCGCGTGTTGGAAATCGACGTTCGTTTCACCCCGGAAGATATGCCAAGCGGCAATCCGTGGGAGAGCTACTACGCAGCGCGTGTCGCCTGGGCGGACGCCGCGGCCGAAGTGCGCCGTAGCGCGGCTGGGGGCCAGTACGCGACTGAGTCCAAGCAAGTCGAAGCGGCCGAATTCATCGAGATCCAGGCCGCCAAGCGACGGCTGACCATTTTTTCCGGCGGGGCGCCGTATCATCGCCGCGCCGCGATGCGGATGTTGGATACGATCCTGATTCCGCCCGGCGAAACCCGCCACGACTTCCGCTTGGCGCTTGGCGTCGACGTGGCGTATCCGTATCAGGAAGCCTGGGCCCGAAGCGTCGGTACGGCGCTCGCGCCGACGCCGGTGCGCTGCCCGGCGGGCGGCCCGACGGGTTGGCTGTTTCATGTCGACGCGTAGAATTTATTGGCGGTGCTTTGGTCGACGTTGCTGCGCGAGGGCCGCGTCGTCGGCGCGACCGCGCGGCTGCTGGAAACCGCCGGGCGCCCCGGTAACGCGAGTATCCGCGCGCTGCGCACGCTGACCGGCGCGCGGCAGGTCGACTACCAAGGGCAGACGCTGACCGAGTTGTCCACCAGCGGCGACGCCGCTACGATCGAATTCAGCGGGTACGAATGGATGG
>JALHLM010000392.1 GCA_022844585.1 Pirellulales bacterium
GCGACTAATAAAGTCGGAGAACTTCATGCAGCCATGTCCTTTCTGATTCGCCCCGCGCGGGCCTGAATGGTCAGGCGAACCGCGCTTGTATGTATTGCCGCTCGTATGGTGTGGCGCCACGATCTTCGGCCCGTGAAGGCCTAGCGATGGTGGTCCTGAACTTTCTCTTTGTACTTGCGGAGCTGCTGCTCCAACTTATGGACGGCCGCGTCGACGGCGACCATCAATTCCTCGGCCTGTTCTCGGGCCACGAAATCGTGCTTGTGCTCGGCCGAAACCAGAACTTCCACGACCAGGGCGTCCTTGTTTTCCAGGTCGATCGCCACGGTGATCGCCGTCAGCCGCTCGAAAATACGGGTGAGCTTCTCGAACTTGGCCCCGATCTTCTCTCGGGAAGCCTCGCTCAACTGCCCGTGACGCGCCGAAATGCTGACCTGCACGAATACCTCTCCTGAATGCTATCTAAGTGTTGCTGAGCTGGGCACTTGCGCCATCCGGGCCAACGACCCGCGGGCGCAGCGATCAGAAGAAAGCCAAGCCCCAGCCGGCGCGGCTGGTCCATTCTAGCCCCTCCCCGGCGCCGAGCAGGCGATTCGGCGAGGTCCGAGAAGCCGTAGATTCTAACACCGGTAGCGTGGGTTGAAAACGGGTGATGGGAAGGCCCCGAATCCGTGCGGAATAATTCGCACGGAAGGTTTTCGAGCCGCTTAGGCCGTCACCAGTTCCTTCGGCTGTGCCTCCGTCTCCTCGCCATGCACCTGCACATGGTCGACCGGCGTGCGGCGGATGGGGCGCCACCATTCGTTGATCCGCTGGCAGAACTGGAAGAAGACCGGGACGAAGAACACGGCCAAGATCGTCGAGGCGATCATACCGCCGAAAACCGCCGTGCCGAGGGCCTGTTGCCCGGCAGCGCCAGCGCCTTCGGCCACCACCAACGGGGCCACGCCGAGGATGAACGCGAACGACGTCATCAAAATCGGCCGGAAGCGCAATCGGGCCGCTTCCACGGCGGAATCATAGATGCTTCGTCCTTCCAACCGTAGCTCGCGGGCATACTCGACGATCAGAATCGCGTTCTTGCTCGCCAGGGCGATGATCAGCACCATGCCGATCTGCGTGTACATGTTATTGTCCATGCCGCGCAGCGAGACCGCGGCGATCGAACCGAGCAAGCCGAGCGGCACCACCAGAATCACCGCGGCGGGCGTGATCCAGCTTTCGTATTGCGCCGCGAGCACGAGATAGACCATGATCACCGCGAAGCCGAAGATCAGGAACACTTCGTTGCCGACTTTCTTCTCCTGATACGAAATGCCCGTCCACTCGTAGCCCAGGCTGGCGGGAAGTTCCTTATCGGCGATTTGCTCCAGCAACCGGATCGCCTCGCCGGAACTGAAGCCCGGTGACGGAGCGCCGGAGATCAACGCTGAAGGATACAGGTTGTAGCGGGAAATCACCTGCGGCCCGAATACGCGCCGGACCTTGACGACGCTGCCTAACGGGATCATCTCACCGGCCGCATTGCGCACCTCGAGCCGCTCGATATCCTCCGGCCGCAGCCGGAACGCCTGATCGGCCTGAACGCGGACCTGGAACGTGCGGCCGAATTTGTTGAAATCGTTGACGTACGCCGAGCCCAGGTAAGCCTGCAAAGTGCCGAACACATTGGTGAGCGGCACGTCGAGCGTTTTCACTTTCACGCGATCGACGTCGACATACACCTGCGGCACGCCGGAACGGAACATGGAGTTCAAGCTCGACAGCCCGGATTGGCTGCCGCCCGCTTGCAAAATGCGCTGCAACGATTGGCTCAACTCCGTCAGGCCGACATCGGCGCGATCCTGCAGCTGCATCTCGAACCCGCTCCGCACGCCGAGTCCCGGAATGGACGGCGGCGGGAAGCTGAAGATCATGGCTTCTTTAATCTGCGAGAACTGTCCTTGCAGACTGCCGATGATGCCCATCTGACTGAGGGCCGGGTCTTTGCGATTGTCCCAGGTGTCGAAGGCGACAAACACGTTCGCGACGTTCGAGGCGGCGCTTCCTTCCACAAACGAAAAACCGCCGATGACGAACCAGTCGGTGACGCCCGGTTGCTTCAGCAGGATGTTGTGGATCTGATCGACGACCTCGCGTGTGCGTTCCTGCGAGGCGGCGTCCGGCAACTGCACGGAGACGATGAAGTAGCCCTGGTCTTCGACCGGCAAGAAGCCGGTCGGCACGCGGTTGTACCACCAGCCGGTGAGCGCGATGAGCGCAACGAACACGGCCATCGTCGCCCAACTCCAGCGCAAGAGCTTGCGGATGATGACGGTATAGGCGTGCTCGACCTTGTTGTAAACGTAGTTGAAGCCGCGGTAGAACCAGTTTTTCTTCTCCTTCGGCTTGCGGAGATAGACGGCGCACTGCGCCGGCTTCAGCGTGACGGCGTTCACGGCGCTGATCAACGCCGTGGCCGCGATGGTGAGGGCGAATTGCCGATAAAGCTGGCCGGTGATCCCGCCCAAAAATGCCGTCGGCAAAAACACCGCCATCAGCACCAGCGTGATGCCGATGATCGGGCCCAGCACGAGTTCCATTGCGCGGATCGTCGCTTGCCGGGGAGTTTGCCCGCGCTCAATGTTATGCGCCGCGGCCTCGACAATCACGATCGCGTCGTCCACGACGATGCCGATCGCCAGAACCAGCCCGAATAGCGTGAGCATGTTCACGGAGAAGCCGAGCGCGAACATCGCCGCGAAGGCGCCGATGATCGTCACTGGCACGGTCGTGGCCGGAACCAACACGGCGCGCCAATCCTGAAGGAAGACGAGAATCACGACCAACACCAATACGCCGGCCTCGATCAGCGTCATGTAGACCGCGCGAATCGCCTCTTTGACGAATTTCGTGGTGTCCACAGGGAACGAGGCCTGCATCCCCTCGGGGAACTTTTCGCTCATGCGCTCCACGGCCCGGCGCACTCCATCGGCTACCTCGATGGTGTTCGACCCAGGCAATTGAAATACACCGAGGCTGGCGGCCTGATGCCCGTTCTTGAGCGCGAACTGATCGTACGTTTGAGCGCCGAGTTCAACGCGGGCGACGTCTTCAAGATAGGTTACGCGGCCCTCGTCGCCGGCTTTGACTACGATGCGATTAAATTGTTCCGGATCGCTCAAGCGGCCCAGCGCGGTGACGATGTATTGGAAATTCTGCCCGTTCGGCGCGGGCGACTGACCGACTTGTCCGGCGGCGACTTGGACGTTCTGTTCCTGAATCGCCGCCATGACGTCTTGCGTCGTCAAGTTGCGGGCTTTGAGCTTTTCCGGATCGAGCCAGATCCGCATGCTGTAGTTGTTGCCGCCGAAAATGATGACATCGCCCACGCCTTCTACGCGGCTCAATTCATCTCGCATGTAGAGGTTGGCGTAGTTCGACAAGAACAAACTGTCGAACTTGCCCTCTTCGGAAAGCAAAGTGACGACGATCGTCATGTTCGTCGATTGCTTCTTGCAAATCACGCCTTGCCGGCGCACCTCCTCCGGCAATTGTGGCTCGGCCACCGCGATGCGGTTCTGCACCAGGATTTGCGCCTGGTCCAAATCGGTACCGATGTCGAACGTGACCGTCAACTGATAGGTACCGTCGCTCGAACAGCTCGACGCCATGTAGAGCATGTTCTCGACGCCGTTGACCTGCTGCTCAATCGGCGCGGCGACCGTATCGGCCACCACCTGGGCGTTCGCGCCCGGGAAGACCGCTCTCACGGTCACCGTGGGCGGCGTGATCTGCGGATACTGCTCGATCGGCAAGCCAAACAACGCCACGGCGCCAATCAACATCGTCACCAATGCAATGACGTTGGCGAAGACGGGGCGGTCGATGAAGAAGCGGGATAGCACGGCGTTAGTTTGAAGTTTTCAGTGTTCAGTTTTCAGTTGTTGCCAATCGGCGGTTCTTCATCATTCATCATTCTCCTCCCCCTCTGCGTCTCCGCGTCTCGGCGGTTCAATGGGGAGTGGCGGCAGTGGTCGGATTGACCGTTCTGGCGGCCATTTTTTCCGCGCGCTCCGGGCTGACGGTCGAATTGGGGCGGGCGTATTGCATGCCGTTCACGACGACCCAGTCTTCGGCCTTGACGCCGTCTTTGACGACGTACATCCCCTCGATCAACATGCCGAGTTTCACCGGGCGGTACTCGACTGAGTTCTTGTCGTTCACGACGAGCACGTAGTCGCCGCGCTGATCGGCGCCGATGGCGCGCTCGCTGACGAGCAATTGCTTTTCCGGATCGCCCACCGGCATCCGCAACCGCACGAACAGTCCAGGCACAAGTTGTCCGTCGGCGTTCGGAAACACGCCGCGGCGCATTTGCGTGCCGGTGTCCGGGTCGACGCCGAGATCAGCGAACTCCAGCGTGCCGACGTGGGGAAAACCGTCCTCGTTGGCCAGGCCCAGCGACAGTGGCGGAGGGTTCTCGCGAAAGTTGGCGATCGCTCCGCTGCGGTACAGACTCATCAGTCGCAGCACGTCCCCTTCACTGACGCTGAAATAGACGTGAATCGGATCAAAACTCTCCAGTGTCGCCAGTTCGGTCATTTCCGCTTGGACGAGATTGCCAACGTCGAGCATGTGTCGCCCGATGCGTCCGGCGATCGGCGCTCTGATCTCCGTGTAGGCGAGATTCAAGTCAGCCTGCCGCACCACGGCGCGAGCCGCTGCGACTTCGGCTTCGGCAGTCGCGCGGTTGGCTTCTTTGACGTCCAACTCCGCCTCAGTGACCGCTTTGCGTTCCACCAGCGGCAATGTGCGTTGAATATCGGCGTCAGCCAGCTTGAGCGCCGCTTCGGCCTTTTGCACGTTCGCTTTCGCCAAGGCCAAGGCCGCTTCGAACGGTTCCGGTTCGATCACGAACAGCAACTGCCCAGCTTCGACGTTGGCGCCGTCGGTGAATTCGATGCTTTTGAGGTAGCCCATCACTCGGGCGCGAATGCGGATGGCCTCGACCGCGCGCGTCGTGCCGGTGAACTCGATGTAATCGACCACCTTGTCGGAGGCTGGCTGGGCGACCGTGACCGCCGGGGGAGGCGGCTCCTTGTATTCGTTCGCCTGGCCGCAACCGGCGAGGGCTACCGCGAGCGACAAGACTCCCCAATGGAAGCCACGCATGGACGAACCCCAAAAAAGAATGAAAACGAAACCCTTCCGCCGCGGCGGCGTATAAAATATATTGTGGACGGACCGGTCCGTCCACAATACTTTCAGGGGGATACACGCCGAAATCTGGACGTTCGGCGAGGAATCCTGCCGCGAATGCCCCAGCCCGCAGGGAGTACTCACCCAGAGGTGGGGGCCGAGAACGATCGCGCACATGTCCACGAGGAGGCGGGGACTCTATGGAAGGTTCAGGCAATCGCCCGCGCAATAAGCCGGGCCGAAAATGTGACGAAGCCACGCACGCCCAGCGGGGCACGAACATCCTCTGCGCGGCGCTGGAGACCTTCGCCGAGAAGGGTTTTGCCGCGGCGGACGTGCAGGAGATCGCGGACCGCGTGGGCGTCGGCAAGGGTACGGTCTATCGCCAGTTCGGCAACAAGGAAGAACTGTTCCTGGCCACGGCCCGGCACGCGCACGAATTCCTGGTACAGGCGGTCGAGGAAGCGTCCGCCGAAATTGAATGCCCGCTGGAAAAACTGCGGAGCGCGATGTACGCGTTCCTCAGCTTCTTTGACGAGCACCCGGAAGTTGTCGAACTCTTGATTCAAGAGCGCGCCCACTTCCGCGGCGTCCAACAACCCACGTTTTTCGCGAAGAGCCATGACAAACAAGACGAATGGGCGGAAGTCTTCCGCCAGATGATTCGCAATGGCATGATGCGCGATTTGCCGGTCGCGCAGATCGAGGAAGCAATCACGAAATTTTTGTTCGGCGT
The DNA here is from genome assembly GCA_022844585.1 of Pirellulales bacterium. Classification (GTDB taxonomy): domain Bacteria; phylum Planctomycetota; class Planctomycetia; order Pirellulales; family JALHLM01; genus JALHLM01. Next base: position 5,918 of record JALHLM010000392.1, read on the forward strand.
GATGTTCGTGAACTATTTCGCCGGCCGCGAAAAACCGCTGGCGCAGCAGTGCGATGAGATCTTCAACGTAC
>JALHLM010000393.1 GCA_022844585.1 Pirellulales bacterium
ATCGATTCGCCGAACCAATTCAAATTGTGGTCCGAAACGCTCTTTCGGCGGCCAGATTCTTAGAATCGCTTGGCCGTTGCCTTTCGACTCCCGGACTAAGAACAGCCGAGCGTCGGACTCTCGGCCAATCTCGTCCAAAATCGTCCAATCGCCCAGGAGGAAGCCGCGAAATCTCCATTCGCGCAACTTGGCGCATTGCCAAGTCGTCAACACATTCTCGGCGACCAGAAATGAGCAAAACGCCGTGATCGATTCGGGTAGCCGAGCATGAAAGTATGGAGATTGCTGAAAGCGGTCGACCAACTTGCCAACTATCCCTTCCGAGACCAATCCACTACGACGGATCAAATCCAAAAAGAACTCGATGCTGTGACGATTGGGCGTACTCATAGTCCGCGCTCAAGTTGCACCCACCGCCGCATACACTTTGCCATGCTGCGTCAGCCAAGCCAAATCGCCTTGCTCCGCGTGTTGCTGGACCTCGCGAAGCAGATTGACGGTCTCGGCCTCGTAGCAGGGTTCGCTCGTGTCACCTGCGGAAATCACCATTTCGACTTCAATGGCCACCACGTACTTCTCGGTTTGAATGAACCGTGTACGCTTGATTCGCTCGCCAGGAATGCACATTTTTCCATTCTACTTGACCGTAGGTCAGGCTTTCCAGCCTGACGGGAACTGTCTTCGTCGTCGAGCGCAAAAACTGTCAGGCTGGAAAGCCTGACCTACGGGGAAACTCTCCCTACTCCCTTCTTTGTACCAACTCTAGCGGCAGATTGAGCCTTCCGTCGCGAAGCAATGCGAACAGGCCCGCCGCGAGCAAGTCCGCCGTCGTGCCGGGGTTTCGTCGGTGGCCGTCGGAGCGGAGCCAGAAATCCAGGTCGGCCAGACCGTCTTCGTAGGCGTCCTCGCCAGGCGAACCAAGTTCCAAAACCGTAGCGGCGTGGTCGGCGGCCTGCCGCGCCCTATCGGCGCCGCACTTCCGCGCGATCAAGCTATCCGGGTACGCGCTCATCAAACGTAGCTGCGCGTGGACGACGGCGTCCAGCAGATTCCAACCTCGTTCGACCCCGGCGAGAATCATCGCCGCGACTTCGTTCAATACGATCGCAAAGCCGTCGACGTATTGCCGTGCGACGAGGTCTCTGTCCGCGGCTAACTGCATCGCCGCCAGCAAATCGTCCGGCGGCGGCGAGGCCAGGTCGGCCTCGTCGACGCGGCCCATGCCGCCGGGTTGCGCGAGGCGAATCGCCGCGTAGACGTCGCGGCAATCTTCGGCGTTGAGTGCTGCCAACACGTCGCGGACGCTTGACGCGAGCGGCGCGTCGCGTGGCACGGCGGCCAGGGGGGCGATTAGCAGCACTGTGCCGAGGTTGGTGTTCTTGCCAACCAACGCCCGGGTCGCCTGAATCGCTTGCAGGATCGCCGCGCCCACGCGGAGTCCGCTTGCGGCGCCGTCCATCGCCGGGCCAATGGCGAGGGCGCTCGCGCAGAAGTCCGGATAACTCATCTCGACGAAATCCGCGCCGCGATGCACATTGCCGGGCTTCGGCGCCGTAGCCTCGATCAAACACGCAAGCGCTGCGCACTGCCCGACGCTCAGCGTCGCGCCATGGCTGGAATGCGAGGTGCTCATGGCATGACCGCGTCCCGCTGGATGGCGACAACCGGATGCCGCTCCAGGAAATCGGCCACGAGCGGCACGATGCGTTCGTGCGCGTCCTCGACGACGTAGTGCCCGGCGTCTTCCAGGCGATGCGTTTCCGCGGCGGGAAAGATCATGCGGAAGCGTTCCAACATCGCCGGCGTAAAACACCAATCGCGCATGCCCCAGATCAGCGAGATGGGTTTTGCCGCGAGCGTTGGTAGGCGCTCTTCCAAGCGCAATAGCGTGGCGTAGCTCGGATGCCCGGCGTGCAGGGGGATATCCTCCACGAACCGCTGAATCGCGACCCGATGCGCCCAACCGTCGTACGGGGCCAGTAAGCCGGCGCAAACGTCCGGCGTGAATCGGTCCGGCTTTTCAGTGGCCATCCACAGCGCCGCCCGAGCGAACGCATTCAAGCCGCGCACGGCGAGCGGTCCGAGCACCGGAGTGCGACAAACGCGAATCCGCTTCGGAATCGTGGGGCATCGAAACGCCGCGGTGTTGAACAGTACGATACGCGCGAACCGCTCCGGCATGTCGACCGCCGCGCCCAGCCCGATAGCGCCGCCCCAATCGTGCGCGAGCAGTGTGACCTCGCGCAAATCAAGCTCTTCGACGAGCCGCTTGAGATTCTCGATGTGCTGCGCCAGCAGATACGGATAGTCCTGCGGCTTATCGGAGAGCCCGCAGCCGATGTGGTCCGGGGCGATGAGGCGATACTGGTCGCGCAGCCCCAGAATCACGTTGCGCCAGTAGAACGACCAGGTCGGGTTGCCATGGACCAGCAGCAACGGTTCGCCCCGTCCTTCGTCGACGTAATGATAGCGCCGGCCGTCGAGCGACAAGGTATGCGAAGCGAATGGATACAACCCGCGCCACTCAGCCACATGTAGGTCAAGCTTTCCAGCCTGACATTCTCCCAACTTGCGACATGCAAAGACGTCAGGCTGGAAAGCCTGACCTACAAAACTAGCGAAACGCCGCACTGTCAGGCTGGAAAGCCTGGCGTACAATTCGATACATGCGGCGCACGGCCCTCGTTATCATCGGACACGGCACGCGCGACCCGCAAGGGGTCGCGGAGTTCCGGGAACTTGTCGCGAAAGTGGCCGCGGTGGCAGGGGAATGGATCGTCGAGCCGTGTTTCCTGGAGCTCGCCGAACCGGACGTCGCGCGCGGACTGGACTGCGCGGTCGAACGTGGCGCCACCGAGGTCGTCGCCTTGCCGCTGCTGTTGTTCGCAGCGGGGCATGCCAAGCGGGACGTGCCGGAATTACTCGCCGACGCCAGTCGCCGGCATCCTTCCGTGGAGTTCCGGCAAGCCCCGCACTTGGGCTGCCACGCCGACCTCATCGAGCTGTCCGTTCAACGCTACCGCGAATGCGGTCCGCCGGCCGCGGAAGACTCGTTGCTGCTCCTGATCGGTCGCGGCAGCTACGATCCCACGGCCAATGCCGAGATGGCGCAATTCGCCCGGCTGCGCTGGGAGGCCGAACGCACCGCCTGGTACGAAGTCGGCTTCACGGCGATGGCCGAGCCGGCGCTGGATCGGGCGATTTCGGTCGCCGGCGATATGCCTTTTTCACACGTCGTGGTCCAGCCGCATTTGCTGTTCGCGGGCGAGTTGCTGGAGCGAATTAATGTCGCCGTTCAGGAAGCGGCGGACCGCTTTCCGGACAAGTCCTGGTCGGTAACGCCGCACCTCGGCCCGAGCGACTTGCTGGTGTCCGCGGTGCTCGACCGCGCCCAACGCAGTCCGCAACCGATTGGCGGTGCGACACTTCCGCCGAAATGACCGGAGCGGGCCGGAACTTCTCTGGCCGACCAGACGTACAATAGGGATTGAGTGCCATAAGCGGCCGCCCCGGGGGAATCCGCTGTTTTGGCGACGGATGGACGTGCCCTTGCCCGGTTTTGGGCTTTGGAATACCATCCGGTTAAACCTTTAGCCATTTTGGACTTAGCCCAAGGTTTGGGTCAGGTCCGGCTCCATGAGGGGAAAGATAATGATGCGACGGATGAGCATGCGCGGTCGCGTAGCCACGGCGGCGATCTTCGGAGTGGTGTCGAGCGCTTACGCCTGGAGTTGGGCCGCCGACCTGACGGGCCCCAGCCCTTACGACCGCGTGATCACGCGTCGGATCACCAGCCTGATGGAAGAGGAGCACCTCTCCAAGCACCCGCTGGACGACGAAATCTCGCAGCGCTTCATGGATCAATTCCTGAAGACGCTCGACCCGGGCAAGATGTATTTCTTGCAGTCGGATATCGATGAATTCAATCAGCAACGCAACGACCTCGACGACCTGGTCAAAGATGGCGACACCAGCTTCGCCTTCAAGGTCTTCGAGCGTTTTCAGCAGCGTGTGAACGAGCGTCTGGCCACGATCGACGAATGGCTGGCCGCGCCGCACGATTTCACTGTCGATGAAGAGATGGTGATCGAGCCGGATTTGATGACCTACTCCAAAGACGAGGCCGAAGCGCGCGAAAAGTGGCGGAAGCGCATCAAGCTCGATCTGTTGGTCCAAAAAGGAGACAAGATCGAGGACAAGGAAGCCCGCGAAAAGCTGACGCGCCGCTACCACAGCCGCGCCAAACAATGGCAGCGCTTCAGCCGTGAGCAGTTGATGGAGGTTTATCTTACGTCGCTGACGACGTCGTTCGACCCGCATACCAGCTACATGGGCCCGCATATGCTCGAAGAATTCGAGATTGATATGCGGCTGGAGTTGGAAGGGATCGGCGCGCTGCTGCAATTCGAAGACGGCTACACCGTCGTCAAGGAAATCGTCCCCGGCGGCCCTGCCGACTTGGACGGTCGCCTCAAGCCCAAGGACACCGTGATCGGCGTCGGTCAGGGCGAGAGCGGCGACATCGAAGACGTCGTCGAGATGAACCTCACCGATGTGGTCGACCGCATCCGCGGCAAGGGGGGCAGCATCGTCCGCCTGCAAGTCCGTCCGGCCGCCGGCGGCGAGTCGATCGTGTACGACTTGAAGCGGGCGAAGATCGAAATGAAAAACAGCGAAGCCCGTGGCGAGATCATCCAGGAAGCCCGTGACGGCCGCGACTACAAAGTCGGCGTGATCAACCTGCCGAGCTTCTATCGCGACATGAGCCGCGTTTCGCAACGGGCTGATTTTAAGAGCACCACGCGCGACGTACGAAAGCTGATTGACAACTTCAAGTCGCAAGGCGTGAACGCGATCGTCGTCGACCTGCGTCGCAACGGCGGCGGTTCGCTTGATGAAGCCATCGACTTGACCGGCTTGTTCATCAAGACGGGTCCCGTGGTGCAGGTGAAGGACTCGGACGGCAACGTCGAAGAACTCGACGACAAGGATCCCGGCGTTGCCTGGGACGGTCCGCTGGTTGTGTTAACGAGCAAGCTGAGCGCCAGTGCGAGCGAGATCTTCGCCGGGGCCATTCAGGACTACGGACGCGGGATCGTCGTGGGCGATCCGACCACGCACGGCAAAGGCACGGTCCAGAGCCTGCTCGATTTGGGACGCCAGGTGTTTCGCATTCCGAACGCCGCCAAGCTCGGGGCGCTCAAGATCACGTTCCAGCAGTTCTATCGCCCCAACGGCGACAGCACGCAGAACCGCGGCGTCGTCGCCGACGTTTCGTTGCCTTCGTTGATCAGCCAGCTCGATATCGGGGAAGCCGATCTCGACTACGCACGCGAATTCAACCAGGTAAAACCGGCCCGGTACGAGCGATTCGGTCTGGTGAACGATGGCATGCTCGCGGAGCTTCGTTCGCGATCCGCGACGCGCGTCGAGGGTTCGGAAGATTTCAAGAAAGTGAAACAGAACATCGCCAGGTTCCTGGAGCGAAAAGATCGCAAGACGATCACGCTCAACGAAGAGAAATACCTGGCGGAGCAAGCGGAGCTGAGCCGCGAGAAGCAGGAAGAGGAAGCGGCGGAGGAAATGAGCACTTTCAACCGCCCCGTTGTGGACCGCGACTTCTACTTCAACGAAGCGCTGGCCATCACGCTCGACTACCTCACGCTGTCCGCCACCGTGGCGCGAAACTGATTGTAGACAGCAAGTAGCTTAGCCGGCGTCGCCAACCACCGTTGACGACGCCGGCTTTTTTTATGAGCCGAGGCACGGTGGAAGAATGACGAATGTCGAAATCCGAATGACGAATCAATGACGAATGCCTGAATGTCGAATGTGATTCAAACGGCGCTGCAATAGCTCGCGACCATTCGTCATTCAGATTTGATTCGTCATTCGGATTTCGACATTCGTCATTCCTCCTCACTCCTCCTCTTCCTCCAACAAGTCCCCTTCGGTCAGCGTGACGAAGCCCTTGGAATCCAAAGTGT
>JALHLM010000394.1 GCA_022844585.1 Pirellulales bacterium
CACGAACTTGTCGACCCTGAACATGTCGGTCGACACGCACTTCTATCCGCTCGGCTCCTGCACGATGAAGTACAACTCGAAGCGCAACGAGCGGCTCGTCGCGCTCCCGGGCCTGGCCGACCTGCACCCGTATCAGCGCGAGGAAACGCTGCAAGGCATGCTGCGGCTGCTGTATGAGATGCAGGAATTTCTCGGTGAAATCGCCGGGCTGCCGGCCGTTTCCTTGCAACCGGCCGCCGGCGCGCATGGCGAGATGACGGCGCTGTTCGTGGCGGCCGCGTATTTTCGCGATCTGGGTCAACATCGCACGAAGGTGCTCGCTCCCGATAGCGCGCACGGCACCAATCCGGCGAGCGCCGCGATGGCGGGCTTCGACACCGTCTCGGTGAAGAGCAACGCCGACGGCACGGTCGACATGCATGACCTGGCCGCCAAGCTCGACGACCGGACCGCCGTCTTCATGATCACGAACCCCAACACGCTCGGCATGTTCGATCGCCAGATGCGCGAGATCGCCCAGCGCGTGCATGACGCCGGCGGCTTGATCTACCTCGACGGCGCGAACATGAACGCCATCCTCGGCATCACGCGTCCCGGCGATTTCGGCGCGGACATGATGCACTTCAACCCACACAAGACTTTCAGCGGCCCGCACGGCGGCGGCGGCCCCGGCGCCGGCCCGATCGCCGTCACCGCGCGCTTGGGCGCGTACTTGCCTGCGCCGGTCGTCATGCGCGACGCCGACGAAGTCTATCGGCTGGACCACGATCGCCCCCGGTCGATCGGCCGCGTCCGCGCCTTCTTCGGCAACGTGGGCGTGCTGGTCCGCGCGTACTGCTATATCCGCACGCACGGCCCCGACGGCCTCCGCCGCGTCTCGGAAGAGGCGGTCCTGAACGCCAATTACCTGCTGAGCCGTGTGAAGGAGTTCCTACCGGTCCCGCGGGGAAATCGCTGCATGCACGAGTTCATCGCCACGGCCAGCCAGATCAAGGCCGAGCGCGGCGTCTCGGCGATGGACATCGCCAAGCGGCTGTTGGACTACGGTTTCCACGCCCCCACGGTTTATTTTCCGCCGATCGTCCGCGAAGCGATGATGATCGAACCGACGGAAACCGAAAGCAAGGAAACCCTCGACGCCTTCGCCGACGCCCTGCGAGCCATCCTCGAAGAACCGGCGGAGTTGCTGCACAGCGCCCCGCACACCACGGTGATCAGCCGCCCGGACGAAGTGAAAGCGGCGCGGAACCCCGCGGTGCGATGGGAACAGGGGTCCCACTGAGCCGCGCCCCTCGGCTAAGGAGACATACGCCCTCACTCCTCCGGCAGCTCGGCCAGCGACAACCGGATGTGGAACGAACTGCCTTGGCCGGGTTTCGATTCCGCCCAAATCGCGCCCCCTTGTTGCTCGACGAGCGTCTTTGCGAAATACAGGCCCAGGCCCGAGCCAGGCGTATCGCGATGCGCGTCCAGCCGCCGGAACGGAACGAAGATCCGCGTCAGTTCGTGCGGGGGGATGCCGGGACCGTCGTCGATGATCGAAATCGTGCAGTGGCGTTCGTCGGCCGCCGCGCGGACGATGATCTTGCCGGCGGACTTGTCGTGATACTTGACGGCGTTCGAGAGCAGGTTGAAGAACACCTCGCGCAGCCGCACGCGGTCCGCCCGCACCGCCGGCATGTGTTCCGGCAGCGTGATCGCGATGTGCTTCTGTTCCATGGCCGGGCGCAGGAGTTCGACCGTCTCCAGCAGCACGGGCTCCGGCGAGAGCGCTTGTTGCGCCGGTTCCTCGTGCATGGAGATCGCCGACTGCAGCAAGTCGTCGATCGTGGCGCTCATCCGCAAGGCGCGGTTGCGCGCCGCTTGAATTAGCTTGCCCGCCTCGCTCGGGATTTGCCGTCCGAACTCGTCGAGCGCCTCGTCGCAGAGGTTGACCATCGTCGCCAGTGGCGTCTTCAAGTCGTGCGACGTGAGCTGCGCGAACTGGCGGAGTTCCGCGTTGGCCTGGTAAAGCAGATCCAGCGCGCGCCGTAGATTGGCGGTCATGCGGCTGAAATACGCTTCGAGCGTCAGCCCGATATCGAAAAACACCGCTTTCTGCACGGAGCGAACCATTCGCGCAAAATGTTGCGACGACTCGCCAAAATCCTGCCCGAGACATTCCACGCAGAACTGCAAGTACTTGTTGTAGGCGCCGAGGAACATTTGCGGGCTGATGCCGACCCGCGCGTGAACGTCGCCGACGCGAAAGCAGCGATCCATGTACGCGTCGCTCCATTCGGCCGCCAGCATGTGTTGCAGGTGTTCCATCTGCGACACTTTCAGCCGCTCCACGAGCTGCGGATCGCGCAAGAACCGAGCCGTCGTCTCGAACTTGAACAAGTGTTGGTAGAATTCATCGACGAAGTCGTCGCGACGATCGCGCAAACGATCATTCAACTCCTGGAGTTGGGCGCGATCCTGCTCATCGAACTCCAGGTAGGCGAGGCGCTCCCGCAAATCGGTGATTTCGTGAGCGTCGTCGGAGCCGATGCTCGGCGGCGCGTCGGAGTGTGTGGGGTCCATGCTTGGGATGGAATTCGTGATTGGACAACGGGCGGCGGTCTAGGGTACTTCTTGTCGTGCGTGCCTCTACGGCGAAATCGGCGAGAATTGAATCGCCAAGTTGGCTGCCGCCACGACAACGCCGATCACCGCGAGCAGCACGATCAGCGTGGCGACGCCATACAGCGTACGCGTGCCGTCGTCGGGCTGGGCTGACTGGATTTTACGGCGCATCAGCTTGTTGACCACCACGCCGCAGACCCACGTCCAATGCAACATGACGTGAACCAGGACGCCCAGCGTCAAGATGCCCGCCAATCCGAACTGCCAGCGGCTCCAAGCATTGTACGAATATCCCCACAACGTCCAGCCGGCCGCGTTCGTCGCCGGGGGAAAGACGAACTGCACCACCAGACCGACCGCGATGAGGGCCGTCAATACCGCCAACAAGACGGCGTCGAGCAGGAAATTCACGATCGTCCGCGACCAACGGATCCCGGTCGTCGAACTTGCACCGCCGACGCGGCTCGGCAAGGCGGGATTCGGCGAGTTCCGCACATGGTCCGCGGATGGGGATGCACCGACAGTTTGGGCCATGTGTGTACTCGACATCGGAACTGGCGCCTAAAGTGGGCGTCCGCAAGCGATGCAATTCCAGCGCCAATCAGCGCGGCGAGCGTGCGTTGAATTCGTCGCCGCTCATAACGCTCATCCTGAAAGGAACGGCGGATTCCGTCGCTGGGCTGCGCTGGGCGGCCTGCCCATCCTAGTGTGACATTTTGCGACACCGATTGCGACGGGCAAGTGTGCGATCGTGTCACGGCCCGCGGTCGGCCGCCCGCGTAGCGCGCGCGCGAACGGCCGACGAGCGGATCGCCGCAAACCATTTCCCGGCCAACGATTCGCGACGTTCGGAGCGGCCGCTCCAGAAAAGTTTGCACGGATTCTCATTGCTTGGCACCTGAACTGCGAAAAGGGGGGCCGAACGAGGCTGACACCGCACTCACTTGTATTCCACGAAGCGCACCGCATGGATGCCGCGTGTCCCAGGGCCCCCTTGCCCATGAGCCGTTATCTCCGTTGCGCCGCGCTGCTCTTCATCGGCGCGGCGGCTGGCTGCGAGCCGGTCCAGGTTCCCCAATGGAGTTCGAGCAAGAAGCTCGAATCGCTGGAGAACGCGGAACACCGCGACCGGATCGTCGCGGGTTTGGCCTCGGCCTTCGGCACGCCGCTATTGCCGAATCGGCCGGACGCCGATGACGCCGAGCGCGAGCATTTGCGCCTTGGCGCGGAGGTCTACGTCAAACGCTGCGCGCAATGCCACGGCGCGAGCGGCGACGGCGCCGGCCCCGCCGCCGAGTTTCTCAAACCCCGCCCGCGCGATTATCGACAGGGCACGTTCAAATTCACCAGCACGCCTTACGGCGCGCGCCCACGCCGCGAGGACTTGGTGCGCACGGTCCGCGAAGGGATCGTCGGCACGTCAATGCCGTCGTTCGCGCTGCTGCCGCCGACGGAACTGGCGGCGGTGATCGATTATGTGATCCTGCTCGCCGAGCGCGGCGAAACAGAAATCCTGTGGGCCGCCTACGCCGAAGCCGAAGAGGATCTCGAGTTCGACGACGTGTATCAAGAGGTGCTGGACTTGTGGCGGTCAGGCGCGGAGTCCGTGGTGCGGCCGCTGACCGTGATGCCGGCCATGACGCCGGAAACGATCGAACTTGGCCGCCAGGCGTTTCTTAGCGAAGGCTGTGCGAAGTGCCATGGCGCCGACGGCCGCGGCAAGACGCAGGACAATGTCGGGACCGACGTTTGGGGTTTCCCCACGAACGCGGCCGACATCACCGCCGGCATGCTGCACGGCGGACAGCGGCCCATCGACATTTACCGCCGCATCTCGTCCGGCATCAACGGCACGCCGATGCCCTCGTTCCGCGCGGTCTTCGATCCCGCCGGCAAAGACCCGGCGGCGGCCAAGAACCCCGATACGATGTGGCATTTGGTCCATTACGTCTTGCACGTCGCCAATCAGCGCCGCGCCTCGCTGCCGTCGGAACCGAGCCTAAGTGCGCCGCGGACCACGGAGGATTCGCCGGCGAGCGCCGCGAGCACTAGGTCAGGCCAAGCCTCGGCCGCGCCGGAAAGGGGTGGCTGATGGACGCGGAAAAATCCGCGGAGCTGACGCGGCTGCGTGAACGCGTCCGCGAGCTGGAGGCCGAAGTCGAGCGGCAACCCGCCGTTCCCTGGCAGCCGCCGAAGTTCTACACCGCCTACTACGCGACGACCGGCTTCCTGCTCGGCATCTTCGGCGCGGTGACCAGCTTGCTGTTCAACGTGGTCGGCGCATCGCTCGTGGGCAAGCATCCGTTGGAGTTGATTCGCGTCTATCTCACGTTCCCCATGGGAGAAAAGGCTCGCGGCATCGAAAGCGGCATGGCGCTCGCCATCGGCTGCTGCCTGTACATCGGCGCCGGCATGTTGCTGGGGATGGTGTTTCAATTGGCGATCGCCCGCTTCGCCCCACGGGCGTCGCTGGGCGGGCGATTGGCATGGGCGAGCGGCTTGGCCGTCGCTGTCTGGATCGTCAACTATTACCTCGTTTTGTCCTGGTTGCAGCCACTGTTGTTCGGCGGCAATTGGATCGTCGAAGAGATTCCCGTGTGGGTCGCCGCGCTGACCCATCTGGTGTTCGGTTGGACGATGGCGGTGGTTTATCCGTTGGGCGAGTACCGCCCCTACCGCGTGGAATCGGAGTGAATATGACTGACGTGGCAGCGAGTGACACCACGCACGACGTCGATGACTTGGTCGATCGCACGCTGGTGCTTTGGTACTATCTGGCCGCGCTGACCTTTTTCGCCGTGTCGCTCTTGGGCGGATTGCTGATGGCGCTGCAGTTGGTGCGCTGGAACCCCATCCAAGGGATCGAACTGATGTCCCCGGGCCGCTGGCGGATGATTCACACCAACGCCATCGCCTACGGTTGGCTGGCCAACGCCTTCCTCGGCACGCTCCACTGGGCCGTCCCGCGGCTGACGCTGCGACCGGTGGCCAACAAGGCGTTGAGCTGGTTCATCTTCGTCGCCTGGCAATTCGTGGTCGGCGCCACGGCGGTCGGCATCCTGCTGGGCGAAGCACAAGGGCTCGAATGGGGCGAGACGCCGGTCTGGATCGATCCCTTGGCGCTCGTCGGTTTGGCCCTCGTGGCGTTCAACTTCATGACGCCGATCGTCCGCGCCAAGGGGCCGCTCTACGTCACGCTCTGGTATTTCATGGCCGCCTTCGTCTGGACATTCTTGACCTACGCGATGGGCAACTTGCTGCCGCAGTACTGGGTCAGCGGCTCCAGCGGCGGGGCGATCGCCGGCCTGTTTATCCACGACCTCGTCGGGCTGTTCGTCACGCCGCTCGGCTGGGGACTGATGTACTACTTCGTG
>JALHLM010000395.1 GCA_022844585.1 Pirellulales bacterium
CCACACTAGCCCGACGCGCCAGCGATGGGGGGTTATCGCCGTTCGGTGTGCGACGTATACTCCCCCTCGCTGGCGCGTCGGGCTAGTGGCTAGTAGTCGTACCAAAGCCCGAAGCCGAAGCGTTCCTCGGTGTTGGCGTAGAACTCGAACTGCTCGGTCTTGCCGTTGGAATATTCGCCGCCGATGCGCAGCAGCCGGCGATTGTGCTGCCCACGCCATTGCCAACCGGCCTGCGCGGTGAGATTTCCACCAAAGTCAAATTCTTCCCGCAGGTATCCGTTTACGGCCAGGAACGGCGCGCCGCGAAAGCCCGTGAAATGCGCCGGGCTGTATTCGGCGCCCATTTGCAGTTCAATCGGGTCCGCGCCACCGGACGTATAGAAGGCATAGCCGACTTCGCCATAGAGGCGCACGTCATCGGTCAGATAGTACGCGTTGCCCCAGACGATCGCGTCGCGCACGTAGTTGATCCGCACGAACGTGGGATTCTTCAACAAGTACTCATCGCCGATATGCGAGCTGAGATGGTAATAGGCGAGCTTCGTTTCGTATCGACCGACCGAATACGTGAGCGGCACGCCGAAACGAAAATCGGCCGACACCAGATCGCGATCTTCCTCGGGGTCTAACCGCGGAAATGCCGCCCCTTCCGCATCGAGTTGCCAGCCTTGGGGACGAATATCGTCGCTGTGCGTGGTGCCGTAGCGCACAATGCCGACGCGGCCCCCGAGCGTGATATCCCAAATCCAGCCGAGGCGATCGTCATACGCCCAGACGCTACGGAACCGCGATTCCTTCGGTCCCGCGAGATAGCTGCGATAAATCAAGCCGTTCGGCAGCAGCGTCCAATCCCACGGTTCTTGATAGCCGCCGACGTAGCCGGTGCGCGGCACGAAGTAATCGTTCTGCTGGCCGTTCCAAACCGCTTCGCCTTCCTCCGGCACCCATTCGATTTGCGGATCGTCGGTCGGAGTCCAATAGGGACCGACGCCTTCGTTCGGATCCACGTAAATAGGTTCTCCGACAATCGTCTCGCGTGAGGCGCTGCCTCTTGGCGAGGGCGTGTTGATCGTTTCTTGGCCAAAGCTGGCCATGTTTCCAGCGAGCAGCAAAACGAGCGTCAACAGCGCATGTCTCCATGCGCGAGCGCCCTTGCGGCGCGATTTCCTGGTGCGAATTGGATCTTCCGGCTCCATGCCAACGCCTGCCCACGTGGAGTTCGTTAGGGTGCGAACTGTAGCAAAGGAGGTTCATTGCCCCTAGATGGATTTGGTGAAACCCGGCACGCCCGGTAATCTGGAGAAGTTCACGGCGACGTCCGGAGCCACATCATGGCCGCACGAGCGAATTTGGCGACGATCTCGCAACAGTTCAAACGCGGAGCGTTGCGACCGATTGACCTGGTCGACCGTTGTTTGGCGCGCATTAAGCAGCATGAGCCGACGATCCACGCCTGGGTCAAGGTCGACGAACGGGGCGCTCGGCAGGCGGCCCAGGCGCTGGGGGACGAATTGGAACGCGGCCAGTCGCGCGGCCCGTTGCACGGCATCCCGGTCGGGATCAAGGACATCTTTGACGTCGCCAACTGGCCGACCAAGGCCGGCAGTTCGTTGCGCGCCCAACATGTGGCGCAGGAAGACGCCACGTTGGTCGCGCGGCTGCGCGCCGGCGGCGCCATCTTGCTCGGCAAGACCGTGACGACGGAGTACGCGTGCTTCGATCCCTCCGTCACGCACAATCCCTGGAACCCCGCGCACACGCCGGGCGGTTCGAGCGCCGGCTCGGCGGCTGCCGTGGCGCTCGGCATGTGTCTCGCCGCCGTCGGTTCGCAAACCGGCGGCTCGATCACGCGCCCCGCCAGTTATTGCGGCGTGGCGGGCATCAAGCCGACGTTCGGCTTGCTCGATTTGGGCGGTGCCGTTCCGGTGAGTTTTCATCTGGATCACGCCGGAGCGATGGCGCGCTCCGTGAGTGACTTGGCAGCAATGTTACTCGTCATGTCCACGCCAACAGCCGACGAAGGCGCGCCGCCGGATGCGCCGCACGTGAACTACCTCGCCGCCGGCGAAAGCGCGCGGATGCCCAGGTTGGGCGTGATCGAGCCGTTCTTTCTGGAACACTGCGACGACGCGGTGAAGGCCGGGTTCCGGCAAGCGATCGACAATCTCCGGCAAGGGGGCGCGCAGGTTGTTAACGTGACGCCGCCGACCAGTTTCGCCGACTTGCTGCCGTTGCATCGCAAGATCATGGCCGTCGAGGCCGCCGCCTACCATCGCGCCGCGTTCGAGGCGAATCGCGCGGCCTATGGAAAGCAGATCGGAGGGCTCATCGACGAAGGGCTCCGCATGCCGGCCTATGAATACGCGATGGCGATTCGGCACCTGGAATGGTATCGCGAACACGCCTGGGACGACCTGCCCGAGCTCGACGCGCTGGTCACGCCGGCCACGACCACGCCGGCGCCGGCGCGGCTCGACACCACCGGCGATCCTCAGTTTAATAGCCCCTGGAGCTACGCCGGATTGCCGACCGTTTCGATCCCCTGCGGCCTGTCGCGTGAGGGCCTGCCGATCGCCCTGCAATTGATCGGCCCCAAGTTCAGCGAACTGACGCTGCTCTCCGCCGCGGCCTGGTGCGAACGCCGCCTCCGCTTCGAAGCGGAACCGGCGCTGGTGAAGGGCAATTGAAAGTTTCCGTACCGCCGCCGCCATCAACATGAATCACCCCGCGAAAAAATCGTCCATGAATCGACCCGCGCTGCCGCGTTCCGCCGATAAACCGCTCTTCACGCCCGGGCCGCTGACAACCAGCCAGACCGTCAAATTGGCGATGGTTCGGGATCTCGGTTCGCGCGACGGCGAATTCGTCGCCATGGTCAAGCATGTACGCACGGAACTGCTCGACCTGGCCGGCGTCAGCCAGCGCGACGGTTACGAAACGGTGCTGATGCAAGGGAGCGGCACGTTCGTTGTCGAGGCCGTCGTGTCGAGCGTCGTCCCGCCGCAAGGCAAGCTGCTGGTCTGCATCAACGGCTCCTACGGCGACCGCATCGCCAAGATGGCCGAAGTGCATCGCGTTTCGGTCGCCACGGTCCGCGCGCCGGAGGATCAACCGATCGACCCCGCGGCGGTCGAGCAAGTCTTGAAAGCCGACGACGCGATCACCGATGTGGCGATCGTGCATTGCGAAACAACGTCGGGCATCCTCAATCCCATCGAAGAAGTCGGCCGCATCGTTCGCCAATACAAGAAGACGTACTTCGTCGACTCGATGAGCGCCTTCGGCGCGGTCGAATTCGATTTCCGCGCCTGTGAGATCGATTACCTCGTTTCCTCCGCTAACAAGTGCATCGAGGGCGTGCCCGGTTTTTCGTTCGCGATCTGCCGCCGCGCCGCACTGGAGGCCACGGCCGGTTTTGCTCGTACGTTGAGCCTGGATCTCTTGGCGCAATGGAAGGGACTCGAAGGCAACGGGCAATTCCGATTCACGCCGCCGGTGCAAACGATCTTGGCCTTCAATCAGGCGCTGGCAGAGCTGCGCGCGGAAGGGGGCGTCGCCGGACGCGCGGCACGCTATCGCGCGAATCACGACTGCCTCCTCGAAGGCATGAACGCCCTCGGATTCGAAGAATACCTGCCGCGACACTTACAAGGCTATCTGATCACGTCGTTCCGGTACCCGAGCGATCCGAACTTCCAGTTCGAAGATTTCTACACGCGGCTGAACGACAAGGGTTTTGTCATTTACCCGGGCAAGGTCTCGAACGCCGACTGTTTCCGCATCGGCCACATCGGGCGGTTGTTCCCCAGCGATTCGCGAGCGCTGCTGCACGCCATCAGCGACGTCGTCCAGGAAATGGGCCTCGAGCTGGACCCAGCCAACGTGGCATAGGACGATTTAGGCGCGACCAAGCAATCGCTTCACGGCGTGGCGGAAATGATGCCCGCGCAACGTACGATGCGGCGGCGCGATCGGTTCCTCCGGCGGCGGTTCCGGCGCGGGGGGCGCAGGGACTGACAGTAGTTCCTGGCGCCGCGCGTCGACGAGCGCTCGTTGTGCGCTCGTCCACGGGAACCGCGAATCGTCCATCGCGAGTTGAAGCGTCGCTGCCGCGGCGTCGACGTCCCCCCGGGCATCGAGGAGCGCAGCGAGGATCAACAGTCTCCGCGCTCCGCCGGCAATCACCCAGGGGTCGCGGAAGTCTCGCAAATAAATCGCGTTGCCCCACCAAAGCCGGCCGTTGCCGGAGGGACTGCGCGAGACGAAGCCGCTGTAGTCGACGAATTCTTCCCCCGTCGCGAGGCCCGTGCAGCGCTCGGAGTAGTGATACAAACCGCCCAGGCGCCAGAGCGCGAACCCACGGCTGCGCAGATACGTGTCGACCTCGGCAAACAGCGGCGCGCCGCGATAGATCGTGGCGAACTCCACTTCCACCTCCAGGCCGAGGCATTTATCCAACGCGCGTTCGCCCCCGCGCAAAATGTCCAATTCGCAACCTTGCGTATCGAGCTTGGCGAAGCTGATTTCTTCGACCCCCTCGGACGCCGCCCAGCGATCGAGGGTTTCGAGTTGAATCGTTTCCCGTTGGGCGACTTTGATCACGCTCAGCCCGGGAAAGCGGTCGGCCAGCGTTTCGTCCGGCGGATAGATCGACGAACAACCGGGGTTCAGCGTGATATGCAGCGTCGCGGGCCCGGGTTCTTTGCCCAAGGCGACCGGCACAAAGCGTTCGCGCGAGCCGGCCGGCAGTTGAGCGTTGAGGCGCGCGCACTCCTCGGGATCGGGGTCGAAGCCGACCAGCTTGGCCAGCGGGTCGAGCCGCCACCAAACGCCGCCTGCTCCCCAACGCGCCCCCACGTCGAGGACGGTCGTGGTTCCCACACCGAGAATTTCCGCGGCCAATTGAGCCGTCGTGGCTTCGCGAGACATGCTGGTGAACTCCGTTTCCAACTCGTGACGCGGCATGATAATCCAAGACGCCACGTCCCAGCCACGCCAGTTCACCTCCTGCCGGGCGAACGACTCTACGGATATATTGAGGGAGGTCTGTGCGCACACCAACCCGAAGCGCCAGCGAGGGAGAGTAGACGCCGCTTTTCAGCGCGACATCGCGCTGAGAGCCAGCGCCGCATCCCCCGCGCTGGCGCTTCGGGTTGGTGTGCTTTTTTGCCCCTCCGAGCGTGACAAAATGGGTAAGCAGTTCATTTACCAGGTTTCCGATCTCACCAAGAAGCACGGCCAGCGCGAGGTGTTGAAAAACATCTGGCTGGCCTTCTACCCGGGGGCCAAGATCGGCGTGCTGGGGCGAAACGGCTCCGGCAAAAGCACCCTGCTGCGGATCATGGCGGGGGCCGATAAGGAATTCGATGGCGAAGCCCGGCTGACCGACGGCTTCACAGCCGGTTACGTGCCGCAGGAACCACAGCTCAACCCCGCGAAGGACGTGTTCGGCAACGTCGAGGAAGCGGTCGCGTCGAAGCGCCAGATTCTGGAGCGGTTCAACGAGATCAGCGCCAAATTTGCCGAGCCGATGGAGCCGGACGAGATGGACAAGCTGCTGGCCGAGCAGCAGCGGGTCCAGGATCAAATCGATTTGCACAACCTTTGGGAGTTGGACCGGCAGGTCGAAATCGCCATGGACGCGATGAACCTGCCGCCGGGCGACGCCGATGTGACGAAACTCTCCGGCGGCGAACGGCGGCGCGTGGCGCTCTGCCAGATGCTGCTGTCGCAGCCGGATTTGTTGCTGCTCGACGAGCCGACGAATCACCTCGACGCCGAATCGGTCCAATGGCTGGAACGCCACCTGGCCGATTACCCCGGCACGGTCGTCGCGGTGACGCACGATCGTTACTTCTTGGATAACGTCGCCGGCTGGATCCTGGAATTGGATCGCGGCCGCGGTTTTCCCTACGAGGGGAATTACACCTCCTGGCTGGAACAGAAAAAGGCTCGGC
>JALHLM010000396.1 GCA_022844585.1 Pirellulales bacterium
AACTCGATCCCCAGCCGACCGACAAGGTCCTGGAGATCGGCACCGGCTCCGGCTACCAGGCCGCGGTACTGAGTCCGATCGTGGCCGAAGTGTATTCAATCGAGATCGTCGAATCGCTCGGTCAAAAAGCCGCGCGGACCTTGCGACGTCTCAAGTACGAAAACGTCCACACCAAAATTGGCGACGGCTACCAAGGCTGGGCCGAGCACGCACCGTTCGACAAGATCATCGTCACCTGCTCGCCGGAGCAAATCCCCGAGGCCCTCGTCGAGCAACTCAAGGAAGGGGGCCGCATGGTGATCCCGCTCGGCGAGCGCTATCAACAGTCGCTGTACTTGTACCAGAAAAAAGACGGCAAGATGGTCGAAGAAGCGTTGCGCCCGACGCTGTTCGTTCCTATGACCGGCGCCGCCGAAGACGGCCGCCACATCCTGCCCGATCCGACGAAGCCCGGCATCGCCAATGGCGCGTTCGACGAATCGCTCAAGCAAAAGCCCGACGAACCGACCGGCTGGCATTATTTGCGCCAAGCGCAACTCGTCGACGAGGAAGGACAAGGAAAATACTTGCGCTTCGCAAACCAGGTCCCCGGTCGCGGCTGTCAGGCGTTGCAAGCGTTCGCGGTCGACGGGCGCAAAGTAGCACAACTGTCCGTATCACTGCGCGTGCAAGGCAAAGACATCGCCCCCGGCCAAGACGCGCGGCAGCTCCCCAGCCTGGCGATCACCTTCTACGACGAGCGCCGCGCGGTGGTCGCCGAACGCGGCCTCGGCCCCTGGCGCGGTTCTTTCACCTGGCAGCCCGAGTCCGCCAAACTCCAAGTCCCCAGGCAAGCCCGCGAAGCAATTATTCGCATCGGCTTGATGGGCGCAGTGGGAGAGTTGGGCATCGACGACGTGGAGGTGAGGGCGAGTGAATGACGAAGTTCTAAATTTGAATGTCGAATCAAATCGGAATGACAAAATGCTCGAATGACGAAAGACGAATGTTCGCGCACGGCGGCTCATTCGTCATTCGAATTTGATTCGACATTCAGTTTTAGGAATTAGAAATTCGTACCCCCCCTACTCCTCCTCCCCCGGCGGCGATTTAATCCCCAGCTCTCGGTTCATCTCCGAGATCACGTTGGCGTCGCGGATCAATTCTTGCATCAACTGCGGGAAGGGCAGCGAACCAAACGCGACGGCGCGTTGGATGATATACGGCACCGGGCTGTGCGGTTCCATGCGCTGTAGCGCGGTCGCGGCGTCGTTTAGTTGCTTGTAAAGGTCGTCGCGCGTCACTGCGCGCGGTGCGGAGCGCATCACGACGGTCTGCCCGCCGGCGCCATCGTCGACGGTTTCTTCCACGTCCGCCGCGGTTTCATCGCCCCCCTTGCGAGCGAGGATTTGCTTGGCGAGCGTGGCCCCTTCCTCGATCGATTGGCGGACGTAACTCAAGCCCGGCGCTTCGCTCGCCATCTTCACGCGCAGCTCGTTGACGAGTTGCTTCAACTCCGTCAGCGCCTGCGCCGAATCGTCCGCCAGGCGGCGGCATTGTTCCGGCGTGGAGTTGAAGACCGCCTTTTCGACGATATCCGTGGCCAGCCCTTCTTTCCCTTCGCGCGCCAACTGAAAATGCAACGCGCCGTAGCGTTCGCTGCCAGCGACGACGACCGGCAGGCTGCGAATCGTGTTGGGGAACACGGCGCCGCGGTCGGTGTCGTCGAGCCAGTTGAACGGCGCTGCGCGGACCTCGAGGTCGTCCTCGTCATCGAGCGCCGGCTCCAAACGGTTCCAGCAGCACTCGACGAGCTGCCGGAACAGATGCAATCCGTCGCGCAGACCAGCGAAGCCGTGGACGCGCGCCAGTGCTTCCGTGAGTCGCGCGGCGATGAGCAGATTCTTCGACTTCTCCGTCAACGTCTGTTGGCAAAGTCGGATCACGCCTTGCCAATCGGCGCGGACCGGTTCCGCCGGGCGCAGCGGATCGTCTTCGGCGAAGTCGGCCGGATTGATCTCCTTGCGCATTTCATCGAGCTTCTGGCGCACATCGAACGGCACCGAATCGCCGGCCGGCTCGTCTTCCGAGATCGGTTGCACGAGCGCCAGAAAATCGAGAATCGCCGGCGAACCCGTTTTGGATTCCGCGTACTTGGTGCTGGCCTTGACGGCCTCGACCATGGCGGACAGGTCTTGCGTGTCCATAGCTGCGCCCTGATTCGCCGAATCGTCATCGGCTGTTTCGGTTTCGTCGCTGACATCGCTTGCCATTTCAGTCTCCTCGGCGTTCTCGCCGCCGCCCGCGTCGAGATCCGCCAGCATGGCGTCCAGGTCAAGTTCCGCATCCGCGCCTTCGGTCGATTCCGCGGCCTCCTCGTCGCCGCCCAGACTGGCGAGCGTGGCGTCGAGATCGACGTCCGCGTCCGCCTCGTCCGTGGTTTCCGACGTCGAGTCGTCCTTCGCTTCCTCGTCGTCGCCCAATCCGGCCAGCATGGCGTCGAGATCAATGTCGTCGTCCGACGATTCTGAATCACTCGACGACTCATCGTTGGATGACGATTCGTCGTAGGAGGCGTCGTCGTCTTCGCCGGAACTGTCGCTGTCCGAATCGTCACTGTCCGAGTCGTCATCGGAACCGCCGAGTCCCGCTAGCAGCGCGTCGAGATCCGCGTCGCCCGAACTGGACGGCGTGCTATCGCCGGAATCGTCGTCGCTCGATGAGCTGTCGTCGTCGCCGCCGGCCAAGAGCGCGGCGAGATCATCGTCCGCCGAACTGGTTTCGCCGGCGTCGGGCTTTTCTTCCTCGGATTCAGACACGTCGTCGTCTCCCAAGCTGGCCAGCATGGCGTCGAGGTCGATGTCGTCTCCGCTGGATTCCGTCTCGTCGCTCGAAGATTCTTCAGCACTCGACGAATCGGCATCGCCCGTCGACTCCTCGTCGTCGCCGAGCGAAGCCAACAGCGCGTCGAGATCGACCTCGTCGCCTTCGTCGCTCGATGAGCTATCATCGGAGTCGGAATCGTCGCTAACGTCGCTGCTCGAATCGTCATCCGTATCGGAACGGGAGTCGTCGTCCGAGTCCGAACTCGAATCATCGTCGGAATCCGAATCGGAGTCGTCGTCGCTCCACGAGTCGTCGTCAACGTCCCCGGCTGCCAACAGCGATGCCAGGTCGTCGTCCACTTCGGGATCGTCCGACCTCACGTTCGTCGACTTCGGCGCCGGGCCGCCTTTCAATTTTACGGTCTCGAACTTCGCTTCCGTCGGCGAGGCGAAGCTCACCTTCCCGCCGCCGGTCCAAAGGCCCGCCAGCAACGGCTGCTCCGCGGAAAGCGAGCGAATCGCCGCCAACTCAACGAGATCGCGCCCCTTGAACGACAACGCCGGGATCAGGCCCAACTTGGCCAATTCCGTACCCACGGAGGAGGTGAATCGCACCTCGGTGACGACGCCGATGTCCTCGTCATGCTCATCGCGATAGGCGTGAACCGGCATGCTATCCAGCACGCGCTTCGCGGCCGGATTCATCTTCCAGCCCGACTCCATGAAGCCCAACGCCAGCAACGTCGCGCAGGCGACCGCGCTACTGCCCCAAAGATATCCCTCAGGGCGGCCGTCGAATTCCTCGAACGGAATCGAATCGGGCGGGCGATAGTTGTCGCCAAACGGCGGGCGCAACAGAAAGCCGGGCGTGGCGAGCCCGACGTAACTCGCTTCCGGCAAGGCACGCAATGCTTTCCAAGCGGCGGCCAGATCATCCGGCAACTCGTAGCTATCGAGCCGCGTCACGCCAGCTTCCATCCCGGCCAGGAACGGTCCACCGGCATGCGTGACGATCTTCGCCAGGCGTCCAACGAGCGCCGCGTCTTCGACGGAGAGCCCGAAGGAATACAACCCGACGATCATGCCCCACGGAACACCGTCCGCGGCCTGCGCCGTTTTGTTCACCAGCAAATCGAAGATCGCCGTTTGTGCCAGATCGTCCTGTGCCGCGAGATCGTTCCGCAATTCCTCGGCGGTCACGTCGAACAACAGCACCTGGACGCGTCGATCCTTCGACACCCGCCGCAACAGCAACGCCAGTCCGCGCCAGGCGCTCTCCAGCGATTGATACGCTGCATTCCGGAGTACTTCGCGCATTTGGAGGGCGGCGGGCGAGTTCACCCGATCGTCGCGCGAGTCTTCCAGCTTGTTGAAGACGTCGGCGCTCTTGTAGATCGGGTCCGGATGGAAATCGTCGAGTTCCCGGAACTCCAACTCGATTTCATCGCCCCCGGAGGTGGAGAACGCCAACTTGGGGCCGATCTCCTCGATCAACTCGTCCAGGTCGTCGAACACGGCCTTGCGACCACGGAGCGATTTCAGCTCGTCGGCGCTGCGCGGCGCCTCGCGACCGCTCCGGCCGGAAAAGTCCCCCCACACAGCAATGCGCAGCGGCGTTTCATCCGTCGCCGCGTATTCGGGGCGCGGAGCATCAAGCTGGCCGAAGTTCGGGGTGTCGGACACGGAGTCGGGGCCCTTGCTGTTCCGTAGCGTGGCGAGGGAGGAGCAGGCCGGGCGCCGCGCCCTGGCGCGCACCGGCGAACGGCGCATCCTGGCCGATCGTTCTATTCTTCCATCGCGGATTTTCCAGCATAACTTTGCTGATCCATTGTAGCCACGGTTTCGGCCGGTCGTAACGATCGGACCGTCCGGGAAATGGGAACCGCGAAAGGCGCGAAAACGGGCGCGAAAAGAACGCGGTGAATGCGCGAACAGCACGCAGAGAAAAAAAGCCCAGGGAAGGCCTCCGGAAACCGTCCCATTGGCGGACGTTACCGAGGGCCTTCCCTGGGCTTATCGGCGATGCGCCACTAGTTCAAATGGTCGGAGTCAGCATCCTCAAGATCGATTCGTCGTAGCGGCCGCATTGAAGCGCGGCGTATGCGGACGATATGCACCAAGTTGCCATCGATATAGTAGATCGCCCGATACTTAAACCTGCGGTGACCGAACAATAGCTGACGTAGTTCCAGCCGGAATCGCCGGCTTTCGGGTGCCAGCCCGCAGCGTTGTGGATGTGCCCCCAGCGTCGCTATAGCTGCCTTAAACCGTCGCTGCCAGCGATCAGCGGATTCCGGGGCGTTCCGTGCGGCGAAGCGGTATGCGGCGTCCAAGTCGTTGCGTGCGCGCGCTCCGAGTTCGACTCGATAGTTCATGGATCGTCGTCGTCGGGGAGACCATATTTCGCCCGCAGCTCTGCAAACGCCTCGTCAAGCGGCAAACTCGGTTCGCCACGAGCATCCGCTTCAAGGCCCTCACGGATGGCGGCGACCTCTTCTTCGTCGATTGGGTCGATGGCCAATTGGTGGAGCGCCGTCACCAATAAGTCATCCGCGGAAGCATATAAGCCCGTGGCCATATGTTGGTTGACGAGCTGCTGAACTTCCGGCGAAAAATCGCTGCCTGTCGCCATGTTCGTCTCCTTAGTAGCCGCGTGAATTATAACACGTCGCGCGTCGGCTTCAAAATTCCGCGCTCCCCGGCGTCCGCGGGAATGGGATCACATCCCGAATATTAGCCATCCCGGTGATGAACTGCACGGCGCGCTCCAGGCCGAGGCCGAACCCGGAATGCGGCACCGTGCCGTAGCGGCGCAGATCGCAGTACCACCAGTAATCGTCCTTCGAGAGCTCCTGCTCCGCCATGCGTTGCTCGAGAATGTCGAGCCGTTCCTCGCGCTGGCTGCCGCCGATGATCTCGCCGACTTTTGGGACCAGCACGTCCATCGCGCGGACCGTTTTGCCGTCGTCGTTGACGCGCATGTAGAACGGTTTGATCGAGCGCGGGTAGTCGTGCAGGATCACCGGGCGCTGAATCTTCTTCTCGGTGAGATAACGCTCGTGCTCGCTTTGCAGGTCGATGCCCCAGGTCACCGGGAACTCGAACTTCTCGCCGGACGCCTCCAGCAGCTTGACCGCCTCGG
>JALHLM010000397.1 GCA_022844585.1 Pirellulales bacterium
CAGCCAACCGCGAAACAGTTGCTAGAATTAGAGGTCGAAACCGTCGTTCCCCCCACCGGGCTTCCGAGGAAAACCTCCCTTGGCCACCAAATCTCGCAGCCTCGGCGATGTCCTGCAGGAATTCAGCCTGCACCGGCAACTGATGCAGCAGGAACTGCAAAAGGTCATCATCGGCCAGAACGAGGTGATCGAGCAGTTGTTCGCCGCCATTTTCACGCGCGGGCACTGCCTGCTGGAAGGCGTGCCGGGGCTGGCCAAGACATTGATGGTTAGCACGCTGGCCAAAATCCTCGATATCCAGTTCAAACGCATCCAGTTCACGCCCGACTTGATGCCGTCCGACATCACCGGCACGAACGTGCTAGATGAAGACGAGCACGGCCGTCGGAATTTTCGCTTCGTCGAAGGGCCGATTTTCACGAACATCCTGCTGGCGGACGAAATCAACCGCACGCCTCCGAAAACCCAGGCCGCCCTGC
This sequence comes from Pirellulales bacterium, assembly GCA_022844585.1. Taxonomy (GTDB): domain Bacteria; phylum Planctomycetota; class Planctomycetia; order Pirellulales; family JALHLM01; genus JALHLM01. Next base: position 480 of record JALHLM010000397.1, read on the forward strand.
TCCAAGCGATGCAGGAACGCGAAGTGTCCGTCGGCCAGACGACCTACGAACTTCCCGACCCGTTTTTCACGATCGCCACGCAGAACCCCATCGAGCAGGAAGGGACCTACCCGTTGCCGGAAGCCCAGCTCGACCGGTTCATGTTCAATATTAAGGTCGACTATCCGACGTTGGACGAAGAGGAACGGATCCTGGCCGCCACGACGCGCGGCGAAAAGCCGGAGATTCGCAAGGTTCTCTCCGGGAAGGCGATCGTCAACCTGCAAAAGTTGGTCAGCAGCGTGGCGGTGAGCGAGTACATCATCAAGTACGCCTCACGATTGGTCCGCGCCACGCGTCCCAAAGATGATAGCGCCCCGAAATTCATCCGCGAGTTGGTCGATTGGGGCGCCGGCCCGCGCGCCGGCCAGTTTTTGATTCACGGCGGCAAAGCCCTGGCGGCGATGGAAGGCCGTTTTTCGGTGGCCATCGAGGACGTCCAAAAAATCGCCATCCCCGTCCTCCGCCACCGCATCAGCACGAACTTCCAAGCCCAAGCGGAAGGCCTGTCCAACGACGAAGTCATCAAGCGCCTGGTGAAAGAGATTCCGACGCCGGAAATTCCGAAGTTCGAAAGGTAGTTAAATGATGAATGCAGAATGATGAATGATGAATGTTCGGAAGCAATCATTCATCATTCTGCATTCATCATTCCCCCCCATGTCCACTGCCGAAAGTTATCTCAAGCCTGAAGTCATCCGCCAGATTGGCCGGTTGGATTTGCGCGCGCAGTTTATTGTGAAGGGGTTGTTCCAGGGCTTGCATGCCAGCCCGTTTCACGGGTTTTCCGTGGAGTTCAGCGAACATCGCAAGTACTCGGCCGGCGACAACCCGCAGGAAATCGATTGGCTGGTCTACGCCAAGACCGACAAGTACTACATCAAGAAATTCGAGGCGGAGACCAACATCACCGGCTACCTGGTGATGGACCTGAGCCGCTCGATGGCCTACACGTACCGGCAAGAGCTCACGAAGTTCGACTACGCCATTTGCCTCGCGGCGGCGCTCGCTTACCTGATGGTCCACCAGCAGGACCCGGTGGGCCTGGTTACGTTCGACGAAAAAATCCGCAGTAGCCTGCCGCCGCGATCGAAACGGACGCAGTTGGGCAACATCCTGTCGCTCTTGTCGCGACTCAAGCCGTCTGGCAAGACCGAGGTCGCCAAAAGCATCACGCAACTCGCCGCCATGCTCCGGCACCGCAGCCTGGTGATGCTGTTTTCCGATCTGCTCGACGAGCCCGAACCGATCATTCAGGCGTTGCGCCGCCTGCATCACGGCGGGCACGACGTGATCGTGTTCCACATCCTCGACGAAGCCGAGGTGGCCTTCCCGTTCGACGGACTGATCGAATTCGAAGAGCCGGAATCGCTGGAACGGTTGCAGGTCGACGCGGCCGGCTACCGGCGCGACTACTTGGATGAATTGAAAAACTTCCGCGACTTGTACAAACGCGAATGCTTCAAAAGCCGCATCGACTACGTCCCCATCGACACCAGCATGCCGTTTGATAAGGCGCTGGTGGAGTATTTGAATAGTCGTCGGATGAGGTTTTAGCGGAATGACGAATGTTGAAATCCGAATGACGAATGAAATCCGAATGTCGAATGACTGAATGAACCGTAGTTTAACCATCGCTTCCTGACACGCCGGACGTTTCCGCCCGCGTCATTCGACATTTAATCATTCGACATTCATTCGTCATTCGGATTTCGAAATTCGTCATTCCCAAACCAGCCTTGTTCCTTCGCACCGCCCCTAATCCCCCATGGGTTTCCTTCACCTGGCATTACTCGGCGGGACGCTGCTGGCTGCGGCGCCGGTGATTTTGCATTTGGTGATGCGGCAGCAACCGAAGTTGCTGGAGTTTCCGGCGCTGCGGTTCATTCAGCATCGGCGCGAGTCGAATCGCCGCCGGATGCGTCTCCGGCACTGGCTGTTGCTCGCGCTGCGTGTGGCGGCCATCGTGCTGCTGGCGGCTGGGTTGGCGCGTCCGTTTGTGCGGACGTCGAGCGCCTGGATCGGCGACCGCGAGGCGCCGGTCGCCGCGGCATTGGTGTTCGATACCTCGGCGCGGATGCAGTACCGCCAGCAGAACCAGACGCGGCTGGAGCAAGCCCAGGAGATCGGCGAATGGCTGTTGCGGCAGTTGCCGGATGAGAGCCAGGCGGCCGTGTTGGATTCGCGCCCCGGGCCGCCGTCGTTTCAGGTCGATCTGGCCGCCGCGCAGCAGCGCGTGGCGCGCTTAGAAGTATCGGGCGTCACGCGCGGCGCGCCGGAGACGATCGAAGCGGCCGTCGAATTGCTTTCTCGCAGTGAGTTGGAACGCAAAGAAATCTACCTGTTTACCGACCTGACCCATGCCGCGTTTCCGGCGGAGTCGCTGGCGACCGCGCGCAAGGCCGTGGAATCGCTGCCCGGCGCGGCGATCTACGTGATCGACGTTGGCGCCACCGCGCCGCAGGATTTTGCCCTCGGCCCGCTGGAATTGAATGCGGAGCGCTTGCCGATCAACAAGCCGTTGCGGCTGGGCGTCGAATTGCGCGCCGTGGGAGACGGCGGCGAACGCACTGTGGAATCGTATGTGCGTGACGCAACGGGCAAGCTGCAATTGCGCGGACGCCAGTCCGCTTCGGTCACGGCGGGCGGTGCGTCGCGGATGGAATTTCTCCTCAGCGGATTGCCCCCCGGCGTGCATCAGGGGGAAGTCCGGATCGCGGGCGCCGACGCCTTGTCTGCCAACGACGTGCGGTATTTCACCGTGGAGGTCCGGCCTGCGCAACGCGTGTTGATCGGCTCCGCGCCGCCGGAGTTCGAGGATCGCGCCGTGATGCTGAGCGAGGCGCTCTCGCCGACGACGATGCGCGAAAACGGCCAGGCGCCGTTTACGTGCGATGTTGTCTCGACGGAATCGCTGGGCGATATGAAACCAGAGTTATTGGAAAGCTACGCGGCGGTATTGCTCAACGACCCGCGGCCGCTTTCCGCGCCGGCGTGGCAGCGGTTGCATGCGTACGCGTTCGGCGGCGGCGGGATCGGGATCTTTGTCGGTCCGTCCGCCGATCCGCTTGCCGAGTTCAACAGCGACGCGGCCCTCGACCTGTTGCCGGGCAAGCTGGTGCGTCAGGCCCGTTACCCGGAAGGCGATCTGTATCTGGCGCCCAACGCGTTTGAGCATCCGCTGCTGGCGCCGTTTCGGTTGCGCGGCGGATCGCTGCCCTGGATCGATTTCCCTGTTTTCCGGTATTGGCAGTGGGAGATCGCCGCGAAAAACGTCAGCACGTTGATTCCGTTTTCGAACGGCCAGCCGGCGCTGTTGGAACGCATTGTCGGCTCGGGCCGCGTGCTCGCGCTTTCGACGCCGGTTTCGCAAACTCAGGAGGATTACGAGCGCGACGACACGCGCTGGAACTACGGGGCGGCGCCGTTGCCGTCATTTGTATTGGTCAACGAGATTGCGCTCTATCTCAGCGGCAATGCCGACGCCCATGTTAACTATCTGGCCGGGCAGGACGCCGTGTTGCGGCTGCCGGCCGGCGCGAAAGTGGACACGGCCCTGCTGACCACGCCGCGCGGCGAGCAATTCCGCGTGAACGCCAATCAGGCCGACCGGAATATCGCCATCGCCTCGGTGGAATATCCAGGTCACTTCCGCGCGAATGCGGGCGGCGAGGGTGCCAGCCTTGACTTAGGCTTCAGCGTGAACCTGGCGCCCGGCGATACCGAGCTGGCACGTGCGGAACCGGAAGTGCTCAAGAGCTTGTTCGGCGAGTCGCCGTTCCGGCTGGCTCGGAGCCGCGATCAGATCAATCGTGAGTTGAGTCTGGGTCGCGTGGGTCGCGAGTTGTTTCCGCTTCTCGCGATGCTCGTGGCCCTGATTCTCGGCATTGAGCAAGTGCTGGCGAATCGCTTCTATCGCGATCGCGCCGCTGTGAAGGAATCGCCGGCGCCGCGGCCGGTCGAAGCCGGTGCGGCTTAGCGTTTTGCGAGCTTGAAGAATTCGGGTTGGATGCAACGCAACGGTTAGTCGACGTCGATTCTCTCCAACGCCTCGTCCCACGCGGCTCGCCACGCGCGCAGTTTGCGGCGAGGAGTGACGGTTGATGGCGGAAACTCACTCTGAGTTCCCACGCGAGCGAACAGCGCGTCGGCAATTACTGGCGCGGGCGCCGGGGGCGAACCGCCGCTACCGAAGTTGTTGCGCACGGCGTTGAGGTCTGCGATATCAACGTCGCCGTCGCCGTCGGCGTCGCCAGCGCCTCCGGCCGTGCCGAACGAGTTGCGGACGTTGTTCAAATCGAAGATGGTCACTTCGTCGTCGCCGTCCGTATCGCCGGGAACGCCGCTGCCGCCATTGGAGCGGTAGTTGCCGAAGCTCAGCGCCGTTCCCTGGCCACCGGCGGCGACGGTGATCAGGAAGTAATTGACGTCGCGGCTAAATACCGCCACCGCGTCGTCGTTCTGACCGGTGCCATAGATGTGACGGCCGTCAGGTGAGACGACCACCGCGCGGGCCGCATCGAGCCCGTCGACGTTGGCCGTGCCTTCGGCTTGCAGTTCGACGAACGTGAGATCGCCGGTGGCGCGATCGCGCGCAAAAACGACGATCGCGTCCGAGAAGGCGCTCGCCACGTAAACATCGGTCCCTTCGGGATTCGTGGCGACCGATGACGCGCCATCCAATCCCGGCACGCCATCCGCCTGGGAGATCTTGCGCAGGAACGTGAGCAACCCGGTCGTCGGATCGCGGCGGAAGATCGCCACGGCGTCGTCGACGTCGCCGGTGACATAGACCTGGAGGCCGTCGGGGCTGACCAGAACGCCGCTCGCGCCGTCGATGCCATTGACGGCGTTGATGCCGTCGCGGACCACTTGCAGATACTTCAATTCGCCGGTCGTGGCGTTCCGCTCGAACACGCTCACGGCGTCGTCGACGTTCGCTGCCACGTAGACATGTTTGTTGTCCGGCGACACCGTCACGTTCCACGCGCCGAACAAAGCGTCTACCGACTTGCCGTTATTCTGATCGTTGTCCTTGATCTTGGCGACGAAGGTCAATTTGCCGTCCGAGGCATTGCGGCTGAACACGGCTAAGGCGCTGTCGCCGTTGCCGGTGACAAAGACATGGAGTCCATCAGGACTGATCGCCACGCCGAGCGGCGCGGCGACGCCATCGATGCCCTGGGCGTTATCAAGATATTTTTGGACGAACGTCAGCGCGCCGTCGAAGTCACTGCGCGAGTAGAGCGTGACGGAGTTGTCCCCCACGCCTACGGCGTAGAGATGCTTGCCGTCGGGACTGACGACGACGCCGACTGCACCGTCCAGGCCATCGGCCCCGTCGATGGAGTCCGTTTTCTTTTCCAGGTAGGACAACTCGCCCGTCGCGGCGTTGCGGCGAAAGACCACG
>JALHLM010000398.1 GCA_022844585.1 Pirellulales bacterium
GGCGCTCGCTCAATCTCGACCAGGCGCCGGCGCTGCCGATCGACGACGCCGACGGCGGTTGCGATTGCCATCCGCATTGTGCCCAGGGCAGCCCCTGGCGGCATCAGATCGACACGCTGGAGATCATGCCCCAGGACGCCATCACCGATAGCGCCGAGGCCTACTACCTGCTCGAAGAGCGCGGCATCGACAACGTGATTCTCGTCGGCGTGCATACCAACATGTGCGTGCTGGGCCGGCCGTTTTCGATCCGGCAGATGGTCAGCTTCGGTAAGAACGTCGTGCTGATGCGCGACATGACCGACACGATGTATTGTTCCGGCAGCGCGCCGTTCGTGAATCACTTCACTGGCACCGACCTGGTGGTCGGCCACATCGAACGCTTCTGGTGCCCGACGGTGACGAGCGCCGACTTGCTGGGGGGCAAGGAATTCCGCTTCCCGGCCGATCATCGGCCCACCGTGGCGATGTTGATTGGCGAGGATGAATACCAAACCGAACGCACGCTGCCCGAGTTCGCGCTCGCCAAGCTAGGGCGCGATTTCCGCACGCGACTCATCTTCGCCTCGGATACCGACAAGAACGATTTCCCTGGCATCGAAGCAATCGACGACGCCGACGTGCTGCTAGTTAGCGTGCGGCGGCGTCTCTTGCCTGAGGCACAACTCGCCCACGTGCGCAACTATGTCGCCGCCGGCAAGCCGATCGTGGGCATTCGCACCGCCAGCCACGCCTTTTGCCTGCGCGAAGGTGACGTGCCCGCGGGCCACGAAGCCTGGCCGGAGTTCGACGCCGAGGTGCTCGGCGGCCACTACACTAACCATCACGGCAATCATCCGCCCGACGGTCCGAAGTCGTTCGTGCAAATCGTGCCAGAGGCGTCCGCGCATCCAATCCTGCAAGGCTTCACGCCCGGCGAACAGATCGTGCCGTCCTGGCTCTACATGACCTCGCCCCTCGCCACCGGCGCACAGGTCTTGCTGACTGGGCGCGTCGAAGGCGTCGCACAACCGGAACCCGTCGCCTGGACCTACATCCCCGCCACCGGCAACCGCGTCTTCTACACATCGCTGGGCCATCCGGACGAATTCAAGTCGCCGGAATTCCGCACGCTGCTGGCGAACGGGATCTACTGGGCGGCAGGGAAGGAGAGTGGAGGAGGAGTAAAGGAGTAAAGGAGCAGAGGAGGCGACATTGCCAACCTTCGCGATCGTTCGCGCCTTTCGCGGTCACGGAACGTGGGTTGACTTTGCTTCAGATGTGTTGATAGACAACGACTAGCTTCGTACCGAGAATTTCCTCGAGTTCTCGTCGTTGCTCATCTCCAAGCGTTCCGATATTGGGATTCATCGCTTCCAGCGCAAAGCGACCGAAAGTCTGCGGCCAGTTGTAGATCAGTTCGCGAAGTGTACTTGCCCCATTACAGCATGGCGTGCGGTAGCGATCCAGTTTGAACCCATCGTCCTCGTCCTCGCCCATGCGTTCCTGCCACCAGTCGAGCGATATCTCTTGTCCACACAACGGACAATGAACCTCCTCGAAATTGGCTCCGCAATCAAAGAATCGAACCGTTTCAGAAACAAATATTTCCACCTGATCTGCGTCCGGTACCATCTCAGCAAATCGATTGCGAGCAATGATTTGCTTCGCCGTTGCCGGAATGAAACGAGGCTCTTCCGGAATCAACGCGATCGAGTTGTCGGACATTCCAGATATCTCCAAGGAAGAGGTACTCCAGATGAGTGTATCATTCGACTCGGATACCCACAATTTACCTATCGAACGGTGTTCCCCGACGAATTCGAATCCCGCCCACCGTCGCCTTTACGAACGCTGACGGGAGTTGCTTTTACGAGTCAGTCAGTTGCAGTGGATTTGGACATTGATTCGTCCCGACTCCCCTGCCCTCGTCCGTCGCTTTGAGCTGCGTTAAAATCAGGGGGCATAACTTCCGCCACGAAGACTTCCGATGCCTAAGCGATTTGACGATCTCGGGATTCATTTCCAATTCCCCGACAACTGGGAGCTCGACGTCGAGGAGACGCCCGAGGGGCATGCGGCGGTGAGTGTGATGAGCCCGGCCGGCGCGTTTTGGACCATCATGATCCATCCGCGTTTTCTGGCGCCGGCTGGCTTGGCCGATTCCGCGCTCAAGGCGCTGCAGGTCGAGTACCCGGACTCCGACGTGATTCCGGCCGAGGAGACGATCTGCGGGTACGAGATGGAAGGCTTCGACCTGAACTTCTTTTATCTCGACCTGACAAGCACGGCCGTGATCCGCGCGTTCCGCGCCCCGGACGCCACGTATCTGATCCACTGCCAGGCGGAAGACCGGGAGTACGAAAAACTCCAGCGCGTCTTCCAGGCGATCACGGCTAGCTTGTTCCTGGTGAATCATCCCGCGTGAACGGGGATCGGATCCCACCAACCCGACGCGCCAGCGAGGGGGAGTGGACGATGATTCTCAGCGCCGCACCGCGCTGAAATGCGACGTCTTCTCCCCCTCGCTGGCGCTTCGGGTTAGTGTTAGTGCGCTACTTCTTTTCCGTCGCGGCGCGTTGCGTCAGTTCTTCCACTTTGCCGAGCGTGGCGGCGGGGTCTTTTTCCGCGGTGGCGACGCAGCCTTCGCAGCAGAGATAAACGTCCTTGCCATTGAGCGTCACCTTGTGCGGCATGCCCATCGAGCCGAGCAGGTTGTCGTGACCGTCCATCGCGGCGACCGGGCACCACTTTTGCGCCAGCGCGGCGGCCCGTTCCGCCTCCGGCAACTCGGCGATTGCCTTCGCGACTTCGTCGTCGGGTTCCGCAGAGGTCGATTCGGCCGTGGTGGCACTGTCACTCGACGCGGTGTCCGCGGCCGTGGGCGCCGTCGGCTTGGCGCAGCCGGCGAACATCAAACTGGAAACCAACGCCACCGACCAGAAACAGGAACGTGATGACATTATGAATGCTCCGAAAATGGTTGTTGAAATAGTGCGTCGGGGCAATTTGCGCAGGGACGGATTGGCTTTGTACGCACAGCCGCGCGAGTTTCGCGGCGATCCCCCTGCCGGACTATCACAGCCGATCCGCCCGGCAGCGTCAAGTATGCCGGGCTAGTTCCGGTCGGCGGCGCTCGCGGTCTTGCGTCCGTTATTTTTAGCAAAGTCCGCCACGTCAGCACCCGAATTGCTAGAAAACCGCGTCGCGTGCGCGCGTGGCTGCGCGCTGTTAGTCCAGGGGAGCTGCACAATGTACGAATCGTTTTTCGGCCTTCGCGAGCGTCCGTTCACCGCCGCGCCCAAGACCGAGCGCTATTTCCCGGCCGGATCGATCGAGAACGCCCGCCGCACCGTCGAACGCTGCGTCGACCGCGCCGAGGGGATCGCCATGTTGATCGGCCCCCCCGGCTCGGGCAAATCGCTCGTGGCGCACTTGCTGTCCAAGCGCTTCCAGGCGTCGCTGTCGATTGTCCACCTGCAAAACGGTCGCTTCCGAAACTGCAAAGCGCTGCTGCAGACCATCCTGTTCGAGTTGCGGTTGCCGTACCGCGACATGGAGTCGGGCGAGTTACGGCTCGCGCTGTTGGACTATTTGCGCACCCCGGATCGTTGCCCGCAGGGCCTGTTGCTCGTGGTGGACGAAGCGCATTCGCTGTCGCTCGCGCAGCTCGAAGAATTGCACACGTTGTCGTTGCCGGTCGGCAATGGGCAACCGCGACTTCGACTCGTGCTGATCGGCTCGGGCGGCCTGGAAGAAAAGCTCACGCATCCGCGGCTTGATTCGTTCAGCCAGCGGATCGTCGCGCGTTGTTATCTCGACGCGTTGACGCTCGAAGAAACCCAAGCTTTCGTCCGCGCGCAAGTCGCTTCCGTCGGCGGGTCGTTGACGTTGTTCCCCGTCGAGGCGATCAACAGCCTGCATCACGCGACGGATGGCATCCCGCGGCTGATCAACCAGGTTTGCGATCACGCGCTGGTGCTGGCCTTCGCCGGCGGCAAGCGGAAGCTCGACGCCCGCACGATCGAAGAAGCGTGGGCCGATTTGCAGCAACTGCCGAGCCCGTGGTCGGACGGCCGCCGTGCCGCGGAGCGCGATCCTTCGCTGCCAGCGCCGACGATTATCGAGTTCGGTCGCTTGGACGAAGGGGAAGTCGCCGCGTACGACGAGCCGGAAGACGAAGTCGAGCAACCGGCGATCCACGCCTGGTACGGCGACCTGGAGCAAGACGAGCCGGCCGAGACGCTCTCCACGCTCGAGCATCATCTGCAAACGCTGGAACAGGACTACCAGCCAGCCGCGACATCGGCGCAGTTTGTGGGGGGCGGGACGACGTTGGAAAACCCGTTCGCCGAGATGTTCGCCGAAGAGGAAGTGGTGATCGATCGCTTCGCGTCGCTCGACGATCTTGGTTTCCGTCCCGAGCAGATGGTCACGACGGCCATGAGCGGCGAGTTGTCGCGGTTGTTGCAACCATACGATCGCGGCACGCCGGCGCGCGAATTCCACGTTATCCGCCCGACGAGCGAAGCGCCCGTCGCGGCTACCGCGCCTGCAACAACGGCGACGGCCGTTGCGGAAGCTCCGACGACGAGCGATCCCGTGCAGCCGGAGGAGCCGGACATGATTGTGCTGGAAGACAACCCCGAGGAAGCCACCCAGACCATTCACCCCATCGTGAAGCGCCAGGAGTACCGTCAACTCTTCGCCAAACTTCGGCGCGGTTAGAAACAACGACACACTAGCCCGACGCGCAAGCGAGGGGGAGCGGACGTCCGTTTCGAATAGCACGTTGTACTCATATTCATCGTCGTCTCCCGCTCGCTTGCGCGTCGGGCTAGTATTCTTGGAACTCCACGGCACATGAGCCGCATCCTCAAGGCACTTGCGACCATCGAATCCAAGGGGGCGACGCTCACGCTCCCGCGGGAAGCGTTGCCGCAGCGCCCGAGGCGCCGTGAGGACGGGCCGCGCGCGGAACTGACGCTCGCGTCATTGGAAGCGTACCTGCAGGCGGCGCTCGCGGCCGACGCGCCGGCGACCTTTGGCGGCGAAGTGACCGACGCCGTGGCGCTTTGCTGCGCCCCGGGCTTGGCCGGCCCTTGGATTGAGCCGGTCGCATCGATCGACCTCTACTTCGAACCCAACGACGCGTCGAGCATCAGTTGGGCGGCGCGCGATTCCGGTCCGCGGCCCTCGGCGGCGCTAGTGGATCGGGAGATCGAATGCGAGCCGCTCATCGACGCGTTGGTCGAGGAATCACTCGATTCCGACTTGCTTAGTTCGCATGACATCTTGCTGATGCCAGCGGAGGACATCGTCTCGTGCTCGGCGATCGAGTTGCTGGACTGGGACACAGCGTACGACAACCTCGCGCCACCGGTTCCGGAACCAGTCGAAGCAGAAGCGGTTGCCGAGGTCGTCGTTGAGTTGATCGAACGCGTTGAGCCGATCGATCTCGACGCGTTCCGTCTCGATGCGACGGAAGACTTGAGCGCGTGGACCGACTGCGCCGAAGCATTTCCGGCGGCAGCCGAAAGTATCGCCACCGTCGCGCCGAGCGACTTGCCGGGCTGGCCGGACGATTTGCCGGAAGTGGCCGTTGTCGTCGAAGACGAGACGGAAGTCGATCTCGATACGATCTACTTCGACGTCGGTCCGGACGATCACGCCTGGCTCGCCGAGTTCGAGACGCTGCCCGCCGAGCCGCAAAGTCTGCTCGCCGTGGAATGCCCGGACTGGGCCACGGTCGATGCGGCGGCGCTGGCGCTCGCCTTGCGGCCGGAGGACGTCGTCGTCATTGAAGTCGACGAAGCGCCGCCGGCGCCGGTGATTGAACCGCCGCCGGTGTTGCGTCGTCGCGCGACGTCGCGCGATTTGCTGCCCGCCGACGAAGCCTGGCACGAGTGTCGGGGGATCGCGAACAGTCTGAGATCGGAAGAGCG
>JALHLM010000399.1 GCA_022844585.1 Pirellulales bacterium
CTTGCCATCCTTTTCCGCCGTGTCCGGCTTGCCGATCAGCACGTCGACGCACTCGATGTCGAACTCGCTGAACTTGCGCCGCAGCTCCACCCGGGCTTCTTCCTGGATGGCGTCGCGGTCGTGCAGCAACTCCAGCATCGTTTTCTTGTGCGCGATGTCCCGAAAATACGCCGAGAGCATCGGGTCCAACGTCTGCGTGATCAACTTCTTCACGTCGCCGAAGCGTTGGATGACGCTCGGCGCGCGTTGATAGTCGATATGCACCACCACCGACAACGGCAACGACGGTTCATAGGCGTCCTTCGTCACCAGATCGATCGAGCGCAAGCTTTCGTCGAACTTATGCGCCTCGGTCTTGCCGGTGATCCAGTGCAGCACGAAGTTCGTCGTCGGCGTCAGCACCGTGCAGCCGGCGTACGTGTTGAAGGCGTACTTGCCCGGTCCCAAAGGCCGTTCCCAGACGCCGCGCTGCCCTTCCGCGACCCGCTCGCCATGGCGAAACGTGGTGCCGGAGAGGTCCGCGCCAGTGCGACCGTGATAACTCACGACGACGCCGACATGGCCGATCGGCACCACGGTTTTCGGCAACATCTCGACCGTGGCGAACCAGCGGTTGATGAAGTATGTGCCGTCGGTCAGCGGCTGGTACTGCCGGCCGCGCCGCCCGCCGGCGCGCAGGAACGCCTCGGGATCCTGAAAGTTGTTGTGATAGTTCGGATCGGTGAACTCCGCGCCGACCGTCGGCGCGATGATTTCTCCCGGCGGCAGTGACGGTCCGTCATGGATCGTCACGATGCCGATCTGATCGTCTTGTGCCGTCTGTTCCGCGTTCACAGCGACTCCGCGCTGATGTTGGACGCCGATCACAATCGGATCAAATCCGCCCGTGGCCTGCAATTCCTTCTGCCAACTCACGATCGCGGCCAACTCTTGGCGCTGTTGCGCGTTCGAGAGAGCGTACACGGCGTCCTCGCTGATCAACACAAACAGCGCCGGGTTCACGGCATACACGCCTTCGCGCAGAATCGCCCGTTGGCGACCGCGCTGGCCGACGATCAACGCGCCGTCCGGCGTCGTGATCCCTTCCAGAAACGCGCGGGCGTCTTGAAAGTGATTCGACGGCACGACGCGCGACAACGTCTGGCTCGGCGACAGCGATTCGCCGTCACGAGCGTAGACGTAGCCGATCTTGCCTTGCGGGATCGTCACCAACCGCACCTTGTGGATGCGGTACTGCCAGCGCCAGTAGCCGAAATGCACGCCACCGCGCAATAGCTCGGCCTGGTAGCCGGCCTCCCCTTCCAGCGCAATGATTCGCCCCTCGCTGACCGACCCGGTCGGCGACCAGAGTTTTTCGACGACGCCTACCTTGTGATGCGGAATGTAGCGCAACGTGAGCCACGCCGCGAACAGCGCAATACCCAACGCCACGATCACGAGCACCGTCCACATCGACAGCGCCGCCAACGAAAACGACAACAACTGCGAATCACCGACCAACAACATCGCGTTCATCTCACAAAGCTTTCCGAGAATTCAACACATTCACTGTAAGGAGCCGGAAGCGTCAGCGCCCGGAGCGCACCGGAGCAAACGCCGCCACATCGTGTACCGCGAATATGCACAAAATCCTCATCGCCGCGCCGCCGTTCGACGGACGCTGGGCGAATGTATCGGGAGCGCAAGGGCTCTCCAGGGAATCGACGCACGCCAGAATCGCGCTACGCCATTAGGTGAAGACGAACGGTGCCCTTCCAATGTGAGCTCGGGCGCCGCACCCGAACCGGCCGACGAGGTTAGCTGACGGGCTAGAGGTTGAAAGTCCTCCGGCCGGCGATTGAAGGCCGACCTGCGCCCCGGGCGAATCGCGATGTCATCCACCGCAACCCGCCAATTGGTTCCCCCGTATACCCAGGTTTTCGCCCAGGCAATTAGGCTACACGGCGGTAATTCTACACCGCGCAAACCGGCCCGCAAGCGATGCAATCGGTGTACCTTAATTGTAAGTGCGTGGGTGGATTCACCTTAACGTGCCGAAAAATATCAGGCGAGTGGATCGAAGTAGTTGACTTTCCGTCCGCGAAAGCGCGCCCTATTGCGTGGCAAAAGGCGACTATGGAAGTGGAGCGGAAAACCGTAGTTGGAGGATGCATCTTCGGCGCTGAGACTGGGATCGTCGTCATGCCCTGGTGATCGCGAAAACGCGAATTGGCGAAAACGCGAACGGGGAGGCGTTGATGCTTTGAATGGTGGAATATGTGACTGTGAACTCTATGAACACATCGGATTCGAGCGATCAACCTGCCGCACCGCGCCAACGCTTGCGCACGTTTCTTTCGTTGGCAGGCGTCGTGCTGCTGGTCATCAGCATCGCGCCCATGTACTGGGTGGCGATCCGTTGGCGGGCGAGTCAACGCATTGAGGAAGAAATCGCCCGCATCCGCGCCGCGGGGGAGCCGACGACGTTCGAGGAAGTCATCCTGGCGATTCCGCCGCTGGCGACGGAGAAGGATTGCACGGAACGGTATTTGGCGGTGTTTGAAGAGATCAGCAGCAGCGCTTACGACAAACGCGCTGACGCAGTAGAACTGTATCTCTCCGAACCAGTAGCGCCTCCTCCGGGCGTCAATTGGCCCGGCTTCACTGCAGCCGCGGAATTCAGCGACTCTGAGCGGCATTTGTACGAGAAACTAGACGCAGCCACCGTTTTGGGCGGTCAAAGCCGGTTTCCGATTGCGGTTGGCGACATTGAGGAAATTGGGAATCACAACCGGCCAGTGTTTGAGGCCCGCAGCGCTGCGGCACTTCTTGAGCTTCGTTCTCGCGTTGCGGCGCACCGCAACGATGTTCCGGAAGTATTCCAGTCACTACAGTCGAACTTGACGTTGACTGAGTGCCTTGCCGCGGAACCGCATGACATTGCGATGCCGAACCGATGGAGCATCAACTTCGCGGCAAACCAGAGTGTGGCGAGCATGATTGGCGCAGTTCCGTTTTCCGACGACCATCTTGCGTCTCTGCAAACGATGATTCGTCGCATCAACTACGCACGCCAACTACGTGCCAATCTACTGACGGAGCGAGTTTGGATACTGGAGACGGTGAAGCAACTGCAGGCGCCCCAAAACTGGTGGTGGCTCAGCCCTGAAGACGTCGAGGCATATCTCATCGGCATGCATCGCACCTGCGATGCGACCAAGTCCACGGATTTGTTCGCCGTGGCGAATCAAATTGAGCATGCGCAAACCGAGGTTAGAGCTACGCTGAACGCGGACCACTTCGACTCCGGTGGGTACGATTTCACAAGAGTCTTTGTCTTGGGCAATGATCTGTCCATTTCGATGGTTGTGAATGCGGAACGCAGAAACCGCATTCTCGACGTCTTTCTGGCCTGCGAGCGCTACCGCCTCGCCCACGACGTTTACCCGAGCTCCGTCGAACAACTCGTGCCCGACTACTTGCCGGCCGTTCCGGACCCCAAGCATTTCCACGGGCCGCTGCGGATTCTTCAAGACGGCGAAGACTTCGTCGTCTATTCGGTCGGCGAAGACGGCAAGGACGCCGGAGGCCTGTTGACGGGCGACGGCGCCGACGTCGACGACATCGGCTACCGCACCAACACCTGGAAGCGCGACTACGAGGCCTATCTCGCCGGGCAGGCGGAAGCAGCCGCGAAGGAAGCGTCGCGCGATGAGACTGAGCCGATCGAATAGCGCCATTCCTCCTCCCCACTTTCGCGTTTTCGGCCTTTCGCGATTTCGCGATGAAAACGGGGACAACCCTTCTCTCTTCGCGAAATCGCGAAAGGACGAAAACGCGAAGGGGGAATCTGCCAGGGGCGCTAACCGGCTCGCCTAGTTGTGAGATCCGCGTCCTCTCCCCCTCGCTGGCGCTTCGGGTTAGTGTATGGGCATGTCCGACGCTGTTTCGCTACCGTCGTCAGATCACGAGTCCTCGCTGGGCCGGCGTTCGCGTTGGCGCGTGTTGCTTTGGCTCGGCGGAATCTTCTTGCTGCTGCTGAGCATCATCCCGATCAGTTGGGCGGTGATTCGCTGGCGAACGAATCAGGCGATCGCGGCGGAAATGGATCGCATCCGCGCCGCCGGGGAGCCGGCTTCGTTCGAGGACGTGATCGACAGCATCCCGCCGCTGGCCCCGGAGCAAGACTGCACGCAGATGTATGACGAAGTCTTCGCCATCATCACCAGCCAACTCTGGGAACGCCGGGCGAGCGCACTTCCGTACATCGGCGACGGCGAGGCGGACGAATCGTCGATCCCGCCGCCGGGCGTCGCCTGGCCCGGCCTGGACGCCGCCGCGAAGTTCATCGACGGCGAAAGCTACAACCTCATGACGCTCGACAAAGCGGCGGCGCTGGGGGGCCAGTGCCGGTTTCCGTTGACGGCGTCCGATCTAAAAAATGTTGCCATCGAGAGGACTGGGTTTAAGTCAAGAAGTGCGAGGGCACTAATCCAACTTCGAGCCGATGTGGCTGCACATCATCGCGACAGTCAAGAAGTCATGAAAAGCCTTCGTTCATTGGCGGCGTTGGTCGAGTGCCAGACGCTCGAACCCGATATGGTTTCGCTTCTGTATCAGTCCGCGAACAACCAAGCTTTGAATGATCACGTTGTGCGCATGCTGGGCTACGGTCTCCTCGACGATGAGCAGTTGGCTGCGTTACAAACGATCGCGCGTAGTTTTTCCTACCGCCAGCAGCTTCGTAACGCGCTATTGTGTGAACGATTGTTTATCGCAATGGAGTTCGATGGAACTAAGCCAACGCTGGACCTTGGAGACGAGTACAGCGACTTCACTGAACGACCACCATGGTGGTGGCGTTTTACGTCTCATGTCGACGCTTGGGAGTATTGGACGCGCATGCGCGAAATCTGCGATGCGACGACGGACGAGGACCAAACACAGATGCTCCAGCGACTATCATCGATCGAAGATGCGATGGCAGCATTCGTAGGCAGCTCAACATGGCAGCAACGATACTATTATACTGCGGATGCCGTCGGCGTATCCAAGCAATTTGCCATCGCGGCCGTTTCCACCGAAACTCGCAACCGGTTGCTCGATGCGATCTTGGCGTGCGAGCGACATCGTTTGGTCCATGACGTCTATCCGCAAAGTCTCGGTGACATTGCGACGGAGTTGCTACCGGCAGTCCCAATTGATCCCTTCTCAGGCAACCCGATCCGATTGCAACTAAATGAAGCGGGCGTCGTCGTGTATTCCGTCGGATCAGACGGCAAAGACGATGGCGGCGAAGCGCGGAGCGATGATCTGCGTTATCGCTCCAACTCCTGGAAACGCACGTACGAAGAATCCCGAACCGCCGCTCAGGAAATCAACACTAGCCCGTAGCGCCAGCGAGGGGGAGTTGACGGTGGTAACAGTTTGACGTGAACGCCGTGACGGCGATTTGACAAATACGTTCGCTTAGCGTAGCCCGTATCCTTGTTTCCGGCGTCAACTCTCCCTCGCTGGCGCTACGGGCTAGTGTCGGCCTAGCGTCACGCCTAGTTCTTCCCCGGGTGCTTGATCTTGTCCCAGTACGTTTTGAAATCAAACGTAGGGCTGTTGTCCAGGTCGTGGCAGCCGCGGCAGGTTTTTTGTTCGGCGACGGCGAGGTTGAGCCGCATCAGGCTGCGCATTTCCTCGCGGACTTTGGGATCCCGGGCCGCTTCGGCCGCGACATGGCCGCTGCCGGGGCCGTGGCAGTTTTCGCAACTGTTGCCGGCGAGGTGCGCCGTCGTAGCGATACTGTCGAAGCCGCCGAGGAACGGTACGTAGTGCTCGCTGTCCCAGCCCGTGGCGTGGCAGGCGATGCATTCGGGATCGAATTGGCGCGGCGGATCGAGCTTGGTGAGCGTTTCGGTGGCGTGCGAGTGCTTGCTGCCTTTCCAG
>JALHLM010000400.1 GCA_022844585.1 Pirellulales bacterium
CGTATTGCTCCCCTTCCATCAAGCTGGCAACGAGCTTCTCCCGCTTGTCGCGGGCCTTATCGCGAGCGAACGAGCGGACCTCTTCGACGGTCGGAATGCGGCCGAGCAGGCGGAGATACACGCGCCGGCACCATTCTTCATCGCTGGCGGCCGGGGAAGGTTGGACGTTGTTTTCTTTCCAAGCGGCAGCGAGGGTCGTATTGATATACGACACCATCTCCGCATCGCTGATCGCCTGGTCGTACTTCTTCGCCACCAGCTCATGCACGTTGGGAGCAGGCTTGGGTGGGCGAACGGGCGTCACTTCCGGTGGCAAGATCCCAGGACGCATCGGCCGCGGGTCGTTGCTCCCCTTCACCATCTGCGGCGAGTTGCCGTTCCCCATGCTGTTCGGTTGAACGGTATTGTTCGGTTTGATGTTCGGCTTCACCGGCACTGTATTCGTGCCGTTTTGAGCGAGGCCGTTATTCCCCGGCTTCACAACCTCGGTCTTGCCGTCTGGCCTGACCGGCTTAGCGATCGGTCCTGTTATCTCAGGCCGTGAATTCGCAGCGATCAGGATCGCGACCCCGAGACCAGCCACGCACGCGGCCGCGGCCCACCAAGGCCAGGTGCTCGCGGGACGGCGGGACCGCAGGGCGGATTTTTTCCGCACGGGTGCGAATTCGCCATTACTAGACAAAGCAGGTTGCGGATAGGAACCGTTAGCACCGATCTGAGTACTCGCAGCAACAATCGGCATCACCGGTTCGACCGCTCGGACCACCGCAGTGGACAGCGGCGCAATTTCCAGCGGCAATGTCTCGACAGGCGGACCGGGGAGTGGTGGAAACGCGACGTCGCTATCGGCCCCACTTTGCCGGCGCATGGCCCAAGCCTGCATGATCCGCGCGGTGAGGTCCGGGGGCGTCCGCCCACCCAGGACTTCGTCCAGGCAGCCATCGAGCAGGTGCTCATCTCGGGTTTTGTCGCGATCCGGTTTCATCGTAAATCTTGAAAAACTAACCCTTACCCAAACTCACAAACTGCAAAAACTCTCGGAAACGGCGCTCGTCGAACTCAGCCAAACGGCCAGGTTTTTCAAAGCCCCTCCTTGGAGGGGATTGGTCTTTTACTTCAGCTTGCTCTCAATGCACTCCCGCAGTTGCTGCTTCGCCCGCTGCATCAGGTTTTTGGCGCCATCGGGCGTTATCTCCAGGGCGGCGGCAATCTCCGTGCGACTGTTCATCTCGCGGAACCGCATGTCGAGCGATTTGCGGGCCCGGTCTGTCAGCCCCTTCAAACAGTCTCTCAGCAAGTCCAGCAATCCTTCTCCGTCATCTTCCCCAGCCCAGTGCGACCAGGTTCGATCCAACTCTTCCACGTTCTCGACCGCAGTCACTTTGCCTGCCCGCCGGCGGAACGAAATGTACAAATTGAAAGCGATCTTCCGCAGGTAAGCGCTCGTGGCCGCAGGGTTAATGTCCTGAAAAGGACGCTGCAAGGCAGCCAAAAACGTCTCCTGAGTGAGATCTTCCGCTTGGGCAGCGTCACACCCCAGGGCGCGCAAATAGCGCCAGATCCCCGTCTGATAGGTTTCTATCAGGCGGACTGGATCGAACCCAGTCGCTGCGGTGATCGGTGCTGACTTCATGCCCAAACGTAGAACGCCCGCCTGTGGACAATGTACTCATTTCACACAACAAACCCCCAGGGTGGGTGGATTTGCAGCGTGCCAAGCCCTGTCACCCGCTTATTTTACACCAACCCACCAGAGATTTCTTGCCGCCCGGGTGTGGATCCGTCATAAGCCCCTCGGGCAGCCGTCTTTACCAGTGCATTGACAGCCCGCCGACTTCCGACCTACGATTCAAGGCGTGCTGCGATCCGTCCCGTCTCCCCCCGCAACCAATCGCAGCCCGTTCCCGGGCGGTTAGCTCAGTTGGTTAGAGCGCCACTCTTACACAGTGGATGTCGTGGGTTCGAGTCCCCCACCGCCCATTCAGTCTGCCAGCCGCTTCATTTGCTTCCTTCAGCGTCGTTCAGCCAGCCAGGTCTAGCGAACTCCACTTCTAGTCAGCCTCCGTAATCATCTCTCCTGCTCTCGCCCCGCGGCTGATCCTCTTCACGAAATCGGCTTTCATGACCGCTGCGAAGCATATTTTGATTGTCGAAGACGAACGCCACCTGGCCGTCGGCATTAAATACAATCTCGAAGCCGAGGGGTTTCAGGTAACCACCGTCGGCGATGGCCCGAGCGCCTTGCGGCTGATCGATGAAGGGGAGAATGATTTCGATCTGATCGTTTTGGACCTCATGCTCCCCGGCATGAGCGGCTATGCCGTTTGCGAGACGATCCGCAGCTCGGGGAATGACGTGCCCATCTTAATCCTGAGCGCCCGCACGCTGACCGAAGACCGCACCCGCGGGTTCAATGTCGGCGCGAGCCAATATCTGACGAAGCCCTTCGATCTGGACGAACTGATCAGTCGCGTGAAGAACCTGCTGACCCATTTTCCGCGGCGGCAGTTCGCCGACCGGGCGATGCCGGCGAAGCTGGCCACGTTTGAATTCGGCGAAGCGAAGATCGACTTCCCCCGCTTCCACCTGCAGATCGCCGGCAAGGAAGTGCAACTCACCAAGCGCGAGTGGGAACTGCTGCAATACTTCGTCGAGCATGAGGGCCGGCTCATTCCGCGGCAAGAGTTGCTGCAGCAGGTTTGGCAGATGCCCGGCCACATTCAAACGCGGGCCCCGGATCAATTCATCCTCCGCCTCCGCAAGATCTTCGAGGCCGATCCCGCCGCGCCGCAACATTTCCTCACGGTGCGGGATATGGGCTATCGATTTGTGAAGCAGCCGCTGACGGAAGTGCCTGCAACGGATTCCTGATGTCGCGGCCCGAGAAGAATCCCGACCTGCATGGCAGTGCGCCGGATAAATCGCCGGTGGCGCTCCTGATCATCGATATGATCAACGACCTGGAGTTTCCGGAGGGAGAGCAGATCCTGCCAGCGGCGCTGGCGGTGGCGAAGAATATCGCAGCGCTGCGGGATCGCTGCCGGGCGGCGGAAGTTCCCGTGATTTATGTCAACGACAACTTCGGCCGCTGGCGTTCGGACTTCAGGGCACAGGTCGAGCATTGCCTGCACGACGGCGTTCGCGGTCAGCCGCTCGTCGAGTTGCTCAAGCCCGAGGCCGAAGACTACTTCGTCCTCAAGCCCAAACACTCCGGCTTCTACTCGACCTCGCTGGCGATCCTGCTTGACTACCTGCAGGTCAAGACACTCATCCTCACGGGCATCGCGGGCAACATCTGCGTCCTCTTCACGGCGAACGACGCCTACCAACGGGACTTTCGCCTGCACGTGCCGCGCGACTGCATCGCCTCGAATAGCAAGGAAGAAAACGAAGCGGCCCTGCAGCAGATGGAGCAAGTGCTGAAAGCGAAGACGCAGGGGTCGGGTGAGATCGACCTGCAATCCTAGTGCTTGATCCAGGCTAAGAATTGGGATGTAGCCGTGTTCGCCAGAACGCGGGCCGATTCGCAAAATCTCGAACGACTCCCCGCGTTCTGGCGAACGCGGCTACCGCAGATCCAAGAGTTGACGATGCAATAGAACAGTCCACCGGAACGAGGCCAGTCGCTTGGGTTAGAATTCGATCGATGATCACTTACCAGCTTGAGCCCGATCTCACTCCCGCCGAGTTCATTGATGTCCTGCGCCGCTCAACACTGGCGGAGCGGCGGCCCGTGGGGGAGCCGGAACGAATTGCGGTGATGCTGCAGCAGGCGGATGTGATTGTGACGGCGCGGGAGGGATCGCTGCTCGTGGGCGTGTCGCGGGCGATCACCGATTTTGCGTATTGCACGTATCTCTCGGACCTGGCCGTCGATGAAGCGTTTCAGCGGCAGGGGATTGGGCGGGAATTGATCCGCCGCACACATGAAGCGGCGGGACTGGCGACGCTGCTCGTGTTGCTCGCCGCGCCGAAAGCTCGCGACTACTATCCGCACATCGGCATGCAGCCGCACGACTCGTGCTGGATCAAAAGGTAGCCGCGTTCGCCAGAACGCGGGAAGCCCTCGGGCTTCGGCGAGTCGGCCCGTGTTCTGGCGAACGCGGCTACATTCCAATTCTTTAAGCTGACAACGCACTAGCAGGCTGCTGAAAAACCCTTGTTGCTTGGGCGTTTTTATTATTTTTGCTGGACTTTCCTTGCTTAGCTGCTGAGCTTGGTCGGAGATGAGTGGAATTCCCTACTCGGGACGTTCGGAGTGGGGCTGCTTTGCGGGGCTCATTGTCGCCTGATTCCTTGGAAAGTGGTCAGATTAGGTTGCCGGCACCAGTCGTCGCAGGCGAACCAAGTTGAAGGCCGCCGCTCCGACTTCCAGAAGTTGTTGAAGCTTCCATCGCCCCACCGTTCGACACCGATCCAAACCCGCGATCGTCTTCAGCCAGCCAAAACACTCTTCCACTTTCTTCCGACACCGCTGACTGAGTTGGTAACCTTCTTGCGGCAGGCGTTGTTGCATTCGGTGTCGGGCCTTCACACCAGGAATTCGCTCGTGGTGCTGCACCGTTTTCGGATCGACCGGTGGCTTCACCAACGGTATGTGCGGTTCAATCTCGCGGCTTTCGAGTGCGATCAGAAATTCGCCATCGTCATATCCCTTGTCGGCACCCACGGTCTTGGGAACTCGGCCATGGCTGCGTTTCAATTCATCGAGCATGTCCAACGCCGCGGTCCGCTCGGCCGTGCCGCCAGCGTGCGTCGAGGTAACCGTGATGATCAAACCATTCCGGTTTTCGCTCAGCACATGCCCCATGTGCGAGAGCTTGGCTTCCTGCCCCGGCGACTTCCGATAAAGTTTGGCCTCGGGATCAGTTCGACTCGCGTGCGTTTCATTGCTGCGCTTCTGCCCGTGAAAATCCACTTCTGCATTGCGGGGCTTGAAACCATTGCTATCAAGTGGTTCCTCGCCGCCACTTTCGCGTGGCTGAAAACTCTTGGCCGAAGCCAGGCTCTCGATCAACGTTCCGTCCACCGAGAAATGCTCGCTGCACAAGCCGTGCGTCAACGCTTCCGCCACCACGGCATCAAAAAAGGCCTTCGTCAAACCATGGTCTTCGAGCCGTTGACGATTCTTGGTGAAGGTCGTGGCATCGAACGCATCTTCGCTCGGCCGCATATCGAGAAACCAGCGGTACAACAGATTCAAATCGATCTGCTCGCACAGCAGCCGTTCGCTGCGAATCGTATAGAGAGCCATCAATAACAACGCTTTCAGCAAGCGTTCCGGCGGCACGCTCGGCCGACCAGTTCGGCTGTACGCTGCCTCAAACTTCTCATGCAGCGTTTGCAAAATACGATTGGTGCGACGCTTGATATCACGCAACGGGTGATCGGCCCGAATCCGATCCTCCACCTCAAAGACGTGAAATAACGGCAACTGCTGATCTGCTTCACCACGCATCTTTCGACTCCTCCTTGGATGCCAAAAGTTTAGCGCGATAAAATCTGCCCGCAAGCCGAGTTTTTCAGCAGCCTGCTAGAGCCGATAGTATTTTTCCGCATTCGCGCTGAAGAGTTTCTTCTGCTCTTCGGCCGGGCGATTCGCGACGATGGTCCGCAGAGCAGTTGTCCATTCTTTGAGCGGAGCGCCGAGCAGGCAGACGGGCCAGTCGCTGCCGAAGATGACGCGGTCGGGGCCAAAGCTATCGAGGCAGTGGTTGATGATCGGGGCGAGGTCGTCGGTCGACCATTCCTTCGTCACGCGAGCGATGATGCCGCTGATCTTGCAGAGCGTGTTCTTTCGCTTCGCGACATCCTCGATCGATTTCTTCCAGGCATCGACTTCATGATCGGGCTTCTGGTCGCCGCGCCGAGCTGCGGTGAGCCAGGCTTTGGGGTCGGCGTTGCCAC
>JALHLM010000401.1 GCA_022844585.1 Pirellulales bacterium
GCCCGGGGCTCGCCCGCTTCCGGCTCCATGACTACGAGCGCTGCGCAGGACGAATTCCTGATACTCCTCCAACGTATCAATCCCCGGCGTGGCCTGGTCGATGACGCCAACGGCGATCGAGTGGCCGGCTTCGAGGACGCGGAGTTGTTCCAGCTTTTCGATCTGCTCCAGGCGGCCCGGCGGCAGTGCGGCGAGTTGCAGGAGGAAGTCGCGGCGGTAGGCGTAGATTCCCAGATGCAAGTGATACGTGGCCGGCGTGGAGGTGAGATATTCGTCGCGCCATTCCCGGCCATGCGGAATCGGGCTCCGGCTGAAATAGAGCGCGCGGCCCGCGGCGTCGAAGACGACTTTCACGCAGCTCGGGCTTTCGATCTGGGCGCGCGAACGCATCGGCGTGGCCAGCGTCGACATGACTTTGTCGGGCTGTTCTTCGAGCATGCTGATCACGCGGTCGATCGCTTCGCCCGAGATTTCGGGTTCGTCCCCTTGCACGTTGACGAGGATGTCGGCGTCGGGGAGTTCGCGCGCGACGGCGGCCACGCGATCGGTGCCTGAGGCGAGCGCGGCGCTCGTCATGCGGACCTCGCCGCCGAAGGAGCGGACGGCGGTTTCAATCTCTTCGTGATCGGTGGCGATAATTACGCCTTCGGGTCGCGTCGCCAGGCAGGCGGCCTCGTAGGTGTGTTGTACGAGCGGCTTGCCGGTTTCGGAAAGCAGCATCTTGCGCGGCAACCGCGTCGAACCAAGCCGCGCCGGGATGACCACGTAGCTCGTCGCATGAAGTCGGGGTACAAACGCCGTAAGTGCCATCGCCGCAAGCCTCCGTGGTGATAATCCGCCCTCCGTGGCGCCAGGGTGATACCGCGCCGGACCGAACCGAAAAAGGGCAGTTGAGCGTAGATGAGGTGTCCGGCCGTGGGAGATGAAGCGATCGTAATGGCAGCCTGGGGCCGGAAACCGCCAATCCGCCCTCCACAGCCACCCAAACGGGGACTTTCCCGGGCCGGCGGGATATATTGATGAGACAAAGCTATCCGTTGGCGGGGACGGCAGTTACAGCGGTTGGGCAGGCTGGTTTTCCTCGGAGTGCCAATTCCATGTGCGGCATCGTCGGTTACATCGGGTTTCGCGAAGCTCAGGACATTCTGCTGCAGGGGCTCCGCCGCCTTGAGTACCGGGGCTACGACAGCGCCGGCCTGGCGGGCGTCACGTCGCGTGGCAAGTTCTGCATCGGCAAGGCTGCCGGCCGGATCGATAACCTCGCGGCGCGTTTGGTCGAAGACCCGGTTCGCGGGTCGATCGGCATCGGGCACACCCGGTGGGCGACCCACGGCGCGGCGACCGACGAGAACGCGCACCCGCATTTGGGCGGCGACAACTCGGTGGCGATCGTCCACAACGGCGTGATCGAGAACTACCGCTCGCTCAAAGATCGCCTGGTCCAGCAAGGCTACATCTTCAATTCCGCGACCGACACCGAGGTCATCGCCCATTTGCTGGATAGCTGCCTGGAGCAGGTCCGCCATGCCGAGGCAGACGCCTTCGATGCCGACACCAGTGGTAATCCGTATTCGACGCCGCTGCGGGCGATCCGCCGAGCACTCGCACAGTTGCAAGGCACCTACGGCCTCGCGATCTTGTTTCGCGACTATCCGGACGTGATCTTCGCCGCCCGCCTCGGCAGCCCGTTGGTGGTGGGCGTCGGCGACGGCGAGCACTTCGTCGCCAGCGACGCCTCGCCCCTCGTCGGCGAGACCGAACGGATCGTGTATCTCAAGGATCACGAGATCGCGGTCGTCACCGCCGATTCACTCCAAGTCAGCCATCGCGACCAGGGCGAAGTGCAGCACAACATCGAAGTGCTGGAAACGCAAGCCACGGATGTGGACCTGGGCGGCTTCGCGCATTACATGCTCAAGGAAATCTTCGAGCAGCCGGAATCGCTGCGCAACGCGATGCGGGGCCGATTGAGCCTCGACGAAGCGACGGCCCACTTTGGCGGGCTCAATTTGCCGGCCAGCGAGTTGCGCAATGTTGATCGCATCGTCCTTACCGGTTGCGGTACCAGTTGGCACGCGGCGCTCGTGGGCGAGTATTTGATTGAGGAATTCGCCCGGATTCCGGTGGAAGTCGAGTACGCCAGCGAACTGCGCTACCGCAACCCGCCGCTCGATCGACACACTTTGCTGTTTGCCATCACGCAAAGCGGCGAGACGGCCGATACGCTGGCCGCGCTCCGTGAAGTGAAGCGTAAGGGGCATCCTACGCTGGCGATCTGCAATGTCGTCGGCAGTACCATCGCTCAAGCCGCGGACGGCGGCATTTATTTGCACGCCGGGCCGGAGATCGGCGTGGCGTCGACGAAGGCCTTCACGTCGCAGTGCGCCGTGTTGACGATGCTGGCGCTGCACTTCGGCCGATTGCGCCACATGAGCTTTGGCGCCGGTTCGCGGGTAATCGATCAGTTGCAGAAACTGCCGGACTTCGTCGCCCAGGCGCTGGAAGAGAACGATCGCATCCGCCAGATCGCCGAGAAGTATTACCAGGCCGAAAACTTCCTCTACTTGGGACGCCAGTTCAACTTCCCGGCCGCACTGGAAGGCGCCCTCAAGCTCAAGGAAATCAGCTACATCCACGCCGAGGGCTATCCGGCCGCCGAGATGAAGCATGGACCGATCGCCTTGGTCGATGAAAACACGCCCAGCGTGTTCCTGATCCCGCAGGGGCTGGTGTACGACAAGGTGATCTCGAACATGGAAGAGATCAAAGCCCGCGGCGGCCCGGTGATCGCGATCGTTTCGGAGAACGACGAGCACGCGGCGCATCTGGCCGACGACGTAATTCGCGTTCCGAACGTGGAAGATTTCCTCCAGCCGATCGTGACTTCTATTCCGCTGCAACTCCTGGCATATCACATCGCCGTCCTGCGCGGCTGCGACGTGGACAAGCCGAGAAACCTCGCGAAAAGCGTGACAGTGGAGTAGCGTCTCCGGCGGATTCACTCTCGGATGAGATGACGTGGGGTGCCACTGGCGGCTTGTCCGCCAGTGCGGTTTAGTCTCGGTAGCCAGACCATATCCAGCTCTGGCGGACGAGCCGCCAGTGGCACCCATCGGCGATCAAGCATCTGCCCGCACTCGCTTGTGACGTATTTCACAAGCCCCCCGAGAATTGTGAATTCCGCTAGCGCAATTCCTTGGTCCGCGCGCTAGAATGCGGGCACGCCAACCGCCACTTCGACGGTCTCATCCTGGCAGCCGTTCGTTGGAGGACTGCTCATGTCGCCCACACATCGTCGTGAATTCTTGACAGACGTCGGCCGCGGAATGCTGGCCGTCGGACTGGGTTCCACCCTGGCCGCGGATCTCGGCTTTTCGACTGCCTACGCCAGCGAAGGCGCCGAACCCATGAGCTTCGGCGCGTATGACCCGCTCATCGACCTGCTGCAGTCCACGCCCGCCGAACAATTGCAGCCAGTGCTTGTGCAGAAACTTCAGCGTGGCGAGACTGACCTGCGCACGCTGATCGCGGCCGCCGCGCTGGCGAACGCCGAGACCTTCGGCGGGCAAGATTACGTTGGCTTCCATACGGCCATGGCGATGCTGCCGGCGCTGGAAATGACGCGGTTGCTCCCGTCGGAGCGCCAACCGCTGCCGGTGCTGAAGGTGTTGTACCGCAACTCGCAGCAGATCCAGCAGTTGGGCGGCGCGTCGATCAAGACCTTGATGGCCATCCACGCGGCCGAACATCAGCACCACGCGAACCTGGGCGAAGAAATCCGTGACGCCTCGCGCCGCGCCGACATGGAGGAGGGCGAACGGCTATTCAGCGAACTGACCGACGCCTCGTTGGATGAAACATTCAACGCGCTGCAACCCGCAGTGCAGGACGATGTGAACGTGCATCGCTTCGTGTTCGCACATCGCACGCGCGGACTGGCCAACTTGCTCGGCAAGGAATACGCCCACACGTTGCTGCGGCAATGCGTCCGCTTCTGCGTGGACAACGAGCAGCAGCACAAGAAGCACAATCATCCGGAGCCAGAAATCCGCGCGTTGATGCCGAAGCTGCTGGATCAATACCACCTCGACGGCCAGCCGCTCGGCAAACGCGATCCCGGCGACACGGCAGTCGAGTTGCTGGCGAACACCATCTACAACGGCCCGCCGGATCGCTCGGCCGATGCCGTGGCGGCCGCGCTGGCGGAGCGGATTGATCCCGAAGTGGTCGGCGAAGCGATTTCACTGGCATCGAACGCGCTGGTCCTCCGCCAAGGCGCCGACAAGTGGCGCACGCACGGCGACGCGGCTGGTGTGCATTCGTCCGACGCCACCAACGCCTGGCGCAACATGGCCCGAGTGACCGACGCGCGGCACGCCGCCTCCGGTTTGATCCTGGCCGCCTACCACACGGCGCAGATGGCCAACTTCCCCACGCCGGCGTATCCGACCGAGGAGCAACGGGCGTCGATCAAGTCGCGTGATGCGGCGCAGTTGATCGCCGAAGCCGAGGACGCCGTCCGCAACAACGATCAGGGCCGTGCCGCCGCCGCCATCCAAGTCTACGGCGAGGCCGGGCACTCCCCCGACGCGGTGTTCCAGTCGATGCTTCAGTTCGCGGTCAGCGAGGACGGCCGGCTGCACGGCGAAAAATTCTTCCACACCGTGCGGGAAGAATTCGCCACGACCCGACCGGCCTTCCGTTGGCGTCAACTCGTCGCTCTTGCCCGGGTGAACGCCAGCGCCTATGGCTACAACCGCGACGACAAGCACGGCTTCAAAGCCGCCGGCTACGAAGAAGCCTGCAAGTTGCTGGGCGTCGTCGGCTAGCTGACCTCGGGAAGTCGGACGATGAATTCACCAAGCGGCGATTCCGTGAACAACACGGAATCGCCGTTTTCATTGTTGGTCTCCGCGGGAATTCGCTCCTTCGGTAGTTCGGGAACGCCCTTGCAACCGTCTTGCGGCCGCTTATCCTTATGGGTTTGGACTTTAGGGCTTGCCAGCGAAGGTGGTTGCCGTGCCTGGGACTTGCGTGATTGGACTGCAGTGGGGAGACGAAGCGAAGGGAAAGATCGTCGACCTGCTGACCGAACGCCATGACATCGTCGTCCGCTACCAGGGTGGCAGCAACGCCGGGCATACGGTTGTCACCGGCGGCCAAACGTACAAGCTGTCGCTGATCCCCAGCGGCATCCTGCGGCCCACGGTCACCTGCGTCGTAACCGGTGGCGTCGTGCTCAACCCAGCGTCCTTTCTGGGCGAAATCGACGGCCTCACCTCGCGCGGCATCCGCGTTACCGACAATCTGCTGGTCAGCGACCGCGCGCACGTGATTTTTCCCTGGCACGTCGAGGAAGACCGCGCCACGGAGAGCCGCACCTCGGCCGGGCGTGAAGCGATCGGCACCACGCAGCGCGGCATCGGCCCCTGTTATCGCGACAAATACGGGCGCAGCGACGCGATCCGCCTCGGCGATCTGTATCGCCCCGGCATCGCGGAGCGGATTGCCCAAGTCGCGGCACAGAAAAACCTGGCGATGCAAGTATTTGCCGCCGGCACCGTGCCGACGTTTGATCCCAAGCAGATCTGCGACGAATACCAAGGCTACGCCGAACGCCTGCGACCGCACCTGGCGGATACGACGACGTATCTGCACGACGCGCTGGAAGCCGGCAAACGCGTGCTGTTCGAGGGCGCCCAAGGGGCGTTGCTCGACGTCGACCATGGCACCTATCCGTACGTTACCAGCAGCAACAGTTCCGGCGTCGGCATTCCGGCCGGCTCCGGCGTGCCGGGGCGCTATCAAAACCAGATTATCGGCATCGTCAAAGCCTACAGCACGCGCGTCGGCGGCGGGCCGTTCCCCACGGAATTGAATGACGCCAAGATCGGAAGAGCA
>JALHLM010000402.1 GCA_022844585.1 Pirellulales bacterium
ATGGCGATTCTTCCAAAACGGGATTGGGTCGACTTCAGCCACCTGCTCATCCACCACGGCAGGCAGATCTGTCAGGCCCGTAAGCCGAAATGCGATATCTGCCCGTTGGCCCGCTGGTGCCCGAAGGTCGGGCTGGGGTAGAAAAGTAGGAACTCGGAATTGGTACCCGTCCGGTCATCGTCGCCCATCTCCGCAAGGACCACCGCATGATTCTCTCCGGAAACGAAATTCGCGGCCGGATGGGTAGCGACATCATCATCGATCCGTTCGACGAGACGCGGCTCAACCCGAACAGCTACAACCTGCGGCTGCACCAGGAGTTGCTGGTGTACGAGGAAGTCGTGCTTGATATGCGGAAGGCGAACCGCGTGAAGCGGATCGAGATTCCGCCGACCGGACTGGTGCTGAGCCCCAATCAGCTTTACTTGGGACGCACCGTCGAGCGAACGGAAACGCACAACCTGGTGCCGATGATCGAGGGGCGCTCATCCGTGGGGCGCCTGGGGCTATTCGTCCATGTCACCGCCGGCTTCGGCGACGCCGGTTTCTGCGGCTACTGGACGCTGGAGATGTTCGCCGTGCAGCCGGTGCGGATCTATCCGCACGTCGAGATCTGCCAGATTTTCTATCACCAGATCGCCGGCGAAGTCACCGCGTACACAAGCAAGAAGTACCAGCACAACCACGACATCCAGCCGAGCTTGCTCTACACGGAGTTGCAGAAGCTCCCGACGCGCGATCCGCAGCGCGAGCTGGAGTTCGGGTTCGATCGCATCACCGGCGAGCCGCTTCAGACGACGGCGAAGTAGTTTTCGACGGCGAAGTCGAAGTATTCCTTCGTCATCTCGGGCGGCACGTTGCGATAGCGGCAGAAGTTGCGCACCTGCAGCAACAGATCGCGCGGATGGCAGCACCGCAGATTGCGGTTCACGGTCCGATAGTGCGTGTCGAGCAGGTAGTCGACGATCGTGTCGTCGTAGGCGATCTGCATCTTGCTGGCCATCAGCTTGAACAGCTCGCGAAACTCTTCCTCCGAGGGATCGACGACTTCGATCTTGTAGGGGATACGGCGGAGAAACGCTTCGTCGACGAGGTCTTTTGGCTCCAGGTTCGTGGAGAACACGATCAACTGATCGAACGGCACTTGGATTTTCTTGCCGTTGGAGAGGTTCAGGAAGTCGTAGCGCTTTTCCAACGGGACGATCCAGCGGTTGAGCAATTCGTCGGTGCTCATCCGCTGGCGGCCGAAGTCGTCGATGACGAGCGTGCCGCAATTACTCTTGAGCTGCAGCGGCGATTCGCTGATGCCGGTGATGCGGTTGAACGCAACTTCCAGCGAGTTCATCGTCAACTCGCCGCCGACGACGATCGTCGGCCGGCGGATGCGAATCCAGCGCTTGTCGAGGCGGCGTTGATCGAGCAGCCCGGTGTTGGGGGGATCGGGAGCCGCTTCGTGATTGCTCGGGTCGAACAGCCGCAGGATTTCGCCGTCGACGCCGATGGCGCGGGGAATCCAGATGTATTCGCCGAACGACTTGGTGATGCGTTCCGCGATGCTGGTCTTGCCGTTGCCGGGCGCGCCGTAGAGGAACAACCCGCGGCCAGAGTTGATGGCCGGTCCCAGGCGATTGAGCATCCGCTTGTTCATCAACAGATCGCTGAACGCGCGGTCCAGGTCTTCCGTCGTGGGATGCTGGGCCGTCAACGACTGCGACGCCACGCTTTGGATGTAGTCGCGGAGCGAAACCGGCGCGCTGCCGAAATACGTGCAGTGCTCGGCGTACCGTTTGGCGCGCTCGCGGCCTTTGTCGGAGAGTTGGTAGAAGTAGTCGTTCATCGGCGCAGTGTCGCGCAAGAACACTAACTGCTCTGCCTTTTGCTGCGTGAGCAAACGCTCCACGATCTTGAACGGCAACCGCACCTGGTCCGCGCAGTCGCGCCCCGTGGCGCTGCCCTTGGCGAGCAGGTACTTGAGGATCAGCGCTTCGACTTCGCCTTCCGAGAGTTGGGCTTCCTCGAGCGTATCCGGCTCCAGCGGGAGGAAAGCGCCGTCCTCGTCGATGGTCATGTTGTTGCCGCCGGCCAGATCGGCGATGCGGCTAAGCAGATGGTCGAGCTTGGCGTCCCGTTCTTTTTGCTCCTGCTCGTCCCACTCGTCAACGGTCGGAACCGGCGCGGCGTCGTCGTGTGCGGGTCGCGTCGCGTCGAGCGACGACCAGGCGTCCATGTCATTTCCGCCGCCCGCCAAACGCGCCAACAGGTTGTCCGAAGATGTTTGCGTCATGGTTTTCTGCTTGTTGAGACCGCGGAACGGACTAGCTCGACGGGCGATCAGGCAATCACCCAAGCAACCCTATTGCGCCAAACGTCGAGGTCAAGTTGGCGCGGACCCACCGGCGGGACGGGCGAATTCGCGCCAAACCAGCGACCCGGAAGCCTCGCCACAGACAACGGGCCGTTCATCCGGTAGAATTGTTCCGCCCACCACGGAAATCCGGGCTTGTCGCCCTTTCCCGGCAGTAGTTTCGGCACACCGCACTTCTTGCGATCCCCACGGTATTGACGTATGCCCCAGGCCTCGCTCCAGCACGATCCGTTTTCGGCCCGACGTAATTTCGAAACTGGCCAAGGTCCCGCCGCGTTGTACGACCTGGCGCGATTGGAAGCCCTCGGCCTCGCCAAGATCAGCGAGTTGCCGTACTCCGTGCGACTGCTGCTGGAAGCGGCGCTCCGCACGTGCGACGGCTACGAAGTGACCGAACAGGACGTCCGCAACCTGGCCGGCTGGAGCGCAGATGGCGTGGCCGAGGTGGAAATTCCCTTCAAGCCGGCGCGGGTCGTGCTGCAAGACTTCACCGGCGTGCCGTGCGTCGTGGACCTGGCCGCGATGCGTTCCGCGATGAAGCGGCTCGGCGGCGATCCGAAGAAAATCAATCCGCTGATTCCGGTCGATCTGGTGATCGACCACTCGGTGCAAGTCGATCGCTTCGCCACGAGCGATGCGCTTGATTTGAACGTCGAGATGGAGTTCTCGCGCAATCGCGAGCGCTACGAGTTTCTCCGCTGGGGCCAACTGGCGTTCAACAACTTTCGCGTCGTCCCGCCCAGCGTGGGCATCGTTCACCAGGTGAACCTGGAGTTCCTGGCGAAGGGCGTGTTCCTGCGCGAGGATCAACACGGCCGCGTGGCGGTGCCGGATACGTTGGTGGGCACTGACAGCCACACGACGATGATCAATGGTCTCGGCGTGCTCGGTTGGGGCGTCGGCGGCATCGAGGCGGAAGCCGTGATGCTTGGGCAGCCGCTGTACATGCTGATGCCCGAGGTGGTGGGTTTCGAAGTCTCGGGGCAGCTCGCGCCCGGCGCGACGGCGACCGACCTCGTGCTCACGGTGACCGAAATCCTCCGCAAGGAAAAGGTGGTCGGCAAGTTTGTCGAGTTCTTCGGCCCCGGCGTGGCGCACATGAAGCTGGCCGATCGCGCGACTATCGCCAACATGGCGCCCGAGTATGGCGCGACGATGGGCTTCTTCCCCGTCGATGACGAGACGCTGAACTACCTCCGCCGTACCGGCCGCGAGGAGCACGAAGTGCAACTCGTCGAGCGTTACGCCAAGGAAAACCAACTGTTCCGCACCGACGCCTCGCCGGCGCCCAAGTTCAACAAAGTGATTCGCTTGGACTTGGCTTCGGTGGAACCGAGCCTCGCCGGGCCGAAGCGCCCGCAAGATCGCGTCGCGCTGGGGGCGATGAAGCAAACCTTCCGTAAGGCGCTCACCGCGCCGGTGGCGGAGCGCGGCTATGCCTTGGACAACGTGGCGCTTCAACGCAAGGCCACGGTCAAAGACAACGGTCATTCCGCCGAGATTGGCCACGGGGCCGTGGTGATCGCGGCGATCACGAGTTGCACGAACACCAGCAACCCGTCGGTGATGATCGGCGCGGGATTGCTTGCCCGGAATGCGGTGGCCAAGGGGCTGAAGGTAAAGCCCTATGTGAAGACCAGCCTGGCGCCCGGTTCTCGCGTGGTGACCGATTACCTGGAAAAAGCCGGGTTGCTCAAGGATCTCGACGCGCTCGGGTTCAACGTCGTCGGCTATGGCTGCACGACGTGCATTGGCAACAGCGGTCCGCTGCCGGACGCGGTGGCCAAGGCCGTGACCGACGGCGATCTCGTCGCTGCGGCTGTGTTGAGCGGCAATCGCAACTTCGAAGGTCGCGTCAATCCGCACGTGAAGGCCAATTACCTGGCCAGCCCGCCGTTGGTGGTCGCCTACGCGCTGGCGGGCACGACGGATATTGATCTCGTGAATGAGCCGCTCGGCACGGGCACAGCCGGCGCGCCGGTGTATCTGCGCGATATCTGGCCGCAGGCGGACGAGGTGCGGCGATTGATCGACAGTTCGGTGCTGCCGGAGATGTTCCGCGATCGCTACGGCAATGCGTTCTCCGGCAACGAGCGTTGGAACGCCATCGAAGTCAGCGGCGGCGAAATCTACGACTGGGACGCCGCGAGCACGTACATCCAGGAACCGCCGTTCTTGATCGATCTGCCGAAACAAGCCGGCGCGATTCAGCCGATTCGCAGTGCGCGAGTGCTGGCGCTCTTGGCGGATTCCGTCACGACGGACCATATCTCACCCGCCGGCGCGATTGCGCTCAAGAGTCCGGCGGGCAAGTACCTGATGGAGCATGGCGTCGAGCCGGTCGACTTCAACAGCTACGGCGCGCGGCGCGGGAACGATCGCGTGATGACGCGCGGCACGTTCGCCAACATTCGCATCCGCAACGCCACGGCGCCGGGCACCGAAGGAGGCGTGACGCGGCATTTCCCCAGCGGCGAACAGATGTCGATCTACGACGCCGCGATGCGTTATCAAGCCGAGAAAGTGCCGCTCGTCGTGCTGGCCGGCGCGGAATACGGCACCGGCAGCAGCCGCGATTGGGCCGCCAAGGGGACCTATCTGCTTGGTGTCCGGGCGGTGATCGCCATCAGCTTCGAACGCATCCACCGCAGCAACCTGGTCGGCATGGGCGTGCTGCCGCTCGAGTTCACCGGTGGTAAAACCTGGCAAACGCTCGGTATCACCGGCGAAGAAATCTTCGAGTTCAGCGGCCTCGACGAATCGCTCCAGCCGCGCAGCGAAATCACCGTCACCGCCACCGCGCCGGACGGAAAGAAGTCGGAATTCAAATGCCGCGTCCGCATCGACACGCCGGTAGAGCTCGACTACTACCGCAACGGCGGCATCTTACAGACGGTGCTGCGAAAGTTGCTCGCGACCGCGTAGATTTCACATTTTGAACCGCAGAGGCGCTGAGACGCGGAGGAGAAGAGAGGATTTTAACCGCGAAAAGCGCGAAATCACGCGAAAAGAGGACGCCAATATTGGATTGGCTTGACTCAACGACAATTCCTTCTTTCGCGCTATTTCGCGTATTTCGCGGTTAAGCTCCGCGTCTCAGCGCCTCTGCGGTTCAAATGCGGACGTCCCTCTATTCGGTCAGATCTGGGATTAGCATCGCCGCGGGCCTTAGGCTGACCGCTGGTTTTGGCGGCGGATCTGAGGCGGCTTCTTTGAGGAGTTCTTCTTGCGCGCGGCAAGGGACTTCATCCGGCGTCGGGCGTAGGCGGGTGTAGGAGCCATCGGCGTTCAATACGCGGGCTTTCACATTGTCGCGTAGATAGACCGGCACGAAGTCCTGCAGGACGCGGTCCTTGAGGACGGCCGATTCGATGGGGAACATCACCTCGACGCGGCGGAAGAAATTGCGCGGCATCCAGTCGGCGCTGGAGAGAAAGACCTCGGCTTCGTCGTCGACGCCGAACACGTAGATGCGGCTATGTTCCAGGAAGCGATC
>JALHLM010000403.1 GCA_022844585.1 Pirellulales bacterium
ACCGCCACAGTTACAACGCCGGGCAATCGTGCTGCGCCGTGGAGCGCGTCTATGTGCATCACACGCTCTACGAGGCATTCCTCGACAAGGCCAAGGCGGCGCTCGAAGAGTACGTGCTCGGCGACCCAATGCACGAAACGACTTCGATGGGACCGCTGGCCAGTCGCAATGCGCCAAAGTTTCTCGAAGCGCAAGTGCAGGACGCCGTGAAGCGCGGCGCACGGTTGTTGACGGGCGGACAGCCCGTCGTGGGTCAGCAGGGCAACTTCTTCGCACCGACGCTCCTCGCCGACGCGCCGAACAATGCCGAGATCATGCAGGAAGAAAGCTTTGGCCCGACGTTGCCCGTGCTTTCAGTGCGTGACGACGACGAAGCCATCCGGTTGATGAACGACTCGCGCTTTGGGCTCACGGCATCCGTCTGGACGAGCTCGCTGGAACGCGCCGAACGCTTCGGTCGCGAAGTGAACGCTGGCACGATCTACCAGAACCGTTGCGACTATATCGACCCGGCTCAGCCCTGGACCGGTTGGGGCGAAAGCGGGAAGGGCTCGACGATGTCGAAGTACGGCTTCTTCCACCTCACTAAGCGCAAGGCGATTCATTTCCGGACGGCGACGAAGTAGCAACGTCGAGCTATTTCAATCGCGCCCCGATCCATTCTCGCGAGACGAACCGCCGCAATAGGTTTTCCAATGCTTGCTGGGCGGCGGGCGGCAGCGTGGCTGCGTCTTGATCTTGCGGCTCGTACGTGGCGCCATTCCAGTTCAGCCTCAGCGACCAACCGGTACGCGCCGCGGTGGCGTTGAACTGCTCGGCGACACGCACGGTCCAGGCGACGCCGAAAGCATCGCGAAAATCGAGCCACAGTCGATCCAGCGGCGCGATTGCCGATCGGCGCTCCGGCCAGGCGGCGAGCCAGACTGCCGCGCAGGCGCACGCCAATCCGATTTGCGCACGAGCTGGTAGGTCAAACCTCAGCCACGCCGGGAATTGATCGCCGAGCCAGCAATATTGCGCTACGCCGGACAACAACGCCGCGGCTGCGCGGCCTGTGGGGAGATAGTTGACGACGCCCATCAGCGTGACGGCCAAGAGTAGCCATTGCCACGCAAAATCGACCTGTAACGCGCTGCCGGGTCGATAGAGCCAGGCGTTGCCGGCCGGTAGCGCGAGCAACGCCAGGAAGGCCAATACGACCCACTGCCAGGCGATGTTTTGCGGGCGTTTCGCGCCAAAAATGGCCAGCGTCGGCGCTAGGGAAACGATGCCGGCAAGGTAGCGCCCCAGCGTCGGTGTTGTTCCGTCCGACTGGAACGCGATCCAGGTCATCGCGAGCGTGGCGGCGAGGGCCCAGCGCCAAGGGGCGACCAACGTCGTGCCTTCGGTCAGACGCCGCATATGCCACAAACCCGCTACGGTCAGCACGCCGAGCGCCAACGCTACGCCCGGCAAGAGCGATCCCAGGTAGTCGGTCGTCGATGGCAGGTCCGCTGTCACCATGCCTAACACCGTAACCGAACGCCCGCCGCGTCAAAGGCCCTGAGTCCGCGAGAATCGTCGCAGCTCGCGCGCGCGGCCGACAATCGGGCCGGACGTGGCAAAAAAGCCACGTCCGCGTTTGCTCTACGCAACAGCGTGGGCAATTCTTGCATATCGTCCCCCGGCGCCGCCCGCCGCAGTATCGAACCTGCGCGTCTCGGAGCAAGGGGTGTAGCTCTCGCCGGGCCGGCCGTGGGACGAAGTTGGGCCAGAGAAGAGTTGGGCAGAGAAGAGTTGGGCACGGTTGGGTTTGCCGCGGAATGGTTCCGCGGGCCAAGATGGCACTATTCAAGGAGTGAGTCATGAAGCACCTCGTGTTGCTTGCCGCAACGCTAGGGATGGCCGCTATGACGGCGCACGCCGGAGCCGCCGAGCTCTTACGCGTCGCCGGCATCGGCCACGGTCCGGGCTATCACGCCACGGGCGGTTGCCAGACCTGCGCCCAGGGCGGGCCGGTCGGGCCGGGCTCCGGCTACGGCGGTTACGCCGGATGCTGCGGAGCGGATTACCCGCAAAGGTGTTGCGAAGACGTTTGGGCCGGCTACTGCGACGAGCCGCGCTGCCATTTTTGGCAACGCCTGCACGCGCGGTTGACGACCGAGCATGGTTGTGGCGCCGCTTGCAATACGTGTTCACAGCCCGAATACGGCTGCAACGCGATCGGCAAGTTGCTGCACCGTACGGAATGCTGCGTCGAAGAAGAGGCCAGTTGCGAAGCGGAAGTCGAATGCTGCGATCCTTGCCAGAAGGGCAAGTTGTTCAAGTTCCCCAGCTTAGGCCTGTTCAAGAAGTGCGACTCCGGCTGCGAAGCGCCGGTTTGCGAACCTTCCTGCGAAGTGGAAGAAGCGACCGAATGCTGCACGCCTTGCTGCAAGCACAAGGGCATTTTCGGATGGCTGCACCGCGCCTGTGGCGGAGATAGCTGTTCGTCCGACGTCTGCACCGACTGCGCAACCGCCGAAGCGCCGTCTGTCGATTTGACCTCGCCCCCGCCGGCCCCCGAGAGCGACGCCCTGTAAGGCACGCTGGACGAACATCGACGCGCCAACAACCTAGTAATCGCTAATAACCAACCCGCACGACGAGCAAAGCCACGAGGCCAGCTCGTCGTGCTTTTTTGCGCGCCCGAGATTGGCCCGCGAAACACGCGAAATGACGCGAAAAGGGACGAAGGTCAGAGTAGTCCACGGAACACACGGAATTACACGGAATGGGAATGGGGGCGGCTCTGCCGAATGCGGCCAATCCAGTTCCGTCTTCTTGGCGCCGGTCACGCTGGCAGATTCTGCCGTACGTTAGCTCCTCGTTTCCGTGTCCTTCCGCGTATTCCTGGACAATTCCTCCTCTTGCTTTTCGCGTCATTTCGCGTGTTTCGCGGGCCAATCTCTAGCCTACGGCAATTCGCGGAGGCGGATGTTGCGGTATTCGATGTTGCCGGAGTGGTCTTGCAAGCAGATGTGCCCTTTGGCTGCCTTGGCGTAGGTCGGCTTATCTCGGAACTTGCTGTTGGCGAGGCGTTCGTTGAAGTCGTCGCTCCAGAGTTCGCACTCGACGAGCTTTTCGCCGTTCAGCCAGTGCTCGATGTGATTGCCGTCGACGACCAGGCGGACTTCATTCCATTCGCCGGCCGGATGGGTAACGTCTTTCGCGGGCGCGTAAAGATCATAGAGCGCGCCGGCGTGGTGCCGCGTTTCGCTCTCGCCCCAGCCGATGTTGTCGAGCACCTGCATTTCCGGCGCTTCGTGCCAGGAGGTGGCGGCCTCCTCGACGACGCGATAGAGAATCCCGCTGTTGACGCCCTTCCCCACTCGCCATTGCAAACGCAGTTCGAAGTTCGCGTATTCGTCCTCGGTGACAATGTCATCGCCGCCGCCGGCGCCTTTACCGCCTTCGCCCCCTGCGACACGGGTGAGAATCCCGTCGATGACTTTCCAGCCCGGCGGCATGTGATCCATCTTGTAGCCGCGCCAGCCGTCGGACGACATTCCGTCGAACAGGAGCTTGAAGCCCTCTTGTTGCTCCGCTTCGGTGAGCGTGTTTTGTGGGACGCCGTCGGCCATTGACACGGAAGCGCTGCAGAGCGCAAGAATCGTCGCGAAGAGAATATGGCGAAGCATGCGGATGTCTCCCAGAAGGCGCGTTGAGCCAAACAATTCGGCCATCGTCGGCCGGGCATGAGGTGCTGTCAATGTACTCTAAGTGCAAGGCGATGTGTGCTAGGTGCGATTGCGATAGAGGGCCGGGTCGACGCACGCCATCATTTCTGCGATGTTCGCGCGGCCGTTGAGGAATTGGTTGACTTCGGTGGCGATGGGTTCGGGCGTCGCCATCAGTTCGCCGTAGTTGACGAACATCGTTGTTAGATGCGATTGTTTTTCGAGCCAGGCGAACAAGCGTTCCAGATGGAGTTCGTAGGCTTGTTTCATTTTGTCGGCGGGGGCTGGCGTGCGATCGAGGCGCAGCAGCATTTTTTCCTGGGAGCGGAGCATTTCGTCGAGGTCGCGGCGCATGAAGATCACGCGGTAACGCTCGGACGGCGGGAGGTCGTAGAGCAACTGGGAGACCGCTTTGAGGGCCTTGCCGCGCGCGCTGGGGAGCCAGTCGGCGTTTTGCTTGACTTTCTTGACGTCCTCGAACTCGTAGTAGCCTTTCGGATTATCGATGTCGGCGGTGCGCAGATTGTCGGTCATGATCTCGATGCCGCCGCGGTCGAGCATCTGCATCATGAGCGACGTGCCGGAGCGCGGGAGGCCGGAGACGACGATGATTTCTTCGTGCATGGGTGCGTCCAACGGAAAAAACGACTTCGTGTAGAGCCGGA
Organism: Pirellulales bacterium; assembly: GCA_022844585.1. GTDB lineage: Bacteria > Planctomycetota > Planctomycetia > Pirellulales > JALHLM01 > JALHLM01. The sequence continues at coordinate 4,364 of JALHLM010000403.1, forward strand.
AGCGTGAGCGCCCGGAGCGCGCCGGAGAAACCGATTTACTTGGTTGCGCTCCGGGCGCTGACGCTTCCGGCTCCAGGTTTGTTTGCGCTAGATCTGTACGTTCAGCCAGGGTTTGCCGATGAAGGCGGCCGCCATGGAGACGATGAACCAGTAGATGACCCAGGTATCGGCGCCGCTGGGGAAGGATTTTCGTGCGGGGTATTCGATGGCGATCGATTGGACCGCGGCATCCGCGGCGAAGGGAGATTCCGCCGGATGGACCAGTAGGTCCTCGAGCGCATGATTGGGGCGCTTCAGGCTGGTGCGCATGAAGCCGTCGCCGATCGTCAGTTCTTTGCTGAACGCCTGGTCGCCGACGCGCAGGTTTAACGTATGCTGGCCGGCTGCTTTGGCTTTCAGCTTCCAAAATACGGAGTGATCGCTTGGAACGCGCAGCGGGCCGATCACGGGTTCGAAGGCGTCGTTGGCGTCGAGCGTGACGTCGGCGACCTGGGCGTCGTCGCGGAGGCGGACTTCGACGAGGGCTTCTTCGCCGATTTTCAATGGTCGCGCTTGATACCAGAGCGCCAGTTGGCCCAGCACCAGGCAGGCCGGGAGCGTCATTACCAAGATCGGCACAATCGCCAGCAGCATTAGTTTGCCGGCGCCGATGAACACGCGGCCTTGGGCGCGCATCGTGACGGCCGGGCTGTCTTTAAAGAGCTTGAGCGCGAGCAGGTTGGCTTTGATGTCGTCGCGGACCCGTTTGATGGCGCCTTGATTCGAGGTGTATTTGAACGCATACAACATGACGAGGCCCGTGGCCGACGCGGCGATTGTTGCCGAAAGCCAGCCGGGGAGCCAGGCGGTCGGCGCAAGCACGATGCGCCCGATGGCGTTCGCCAGGGCGTTCAGCCAGATGAGGACTTGAGCCGCGGCTTCCATTACTCGATGTATCCCAGGCCCCGCAGTTGATCGGCGACCTGGCCTTCGGCTTCTTCGACCTTGAGTCGCTGGAGTTCGTTTTCGACGGCATGGGCGACGAATTCCTCCACGCCGGAATAGCCGAGTTTTTCGGCGGCGGATTGGGCGCGATCGTGGAGGGAGGAGTCGAGGTTGATTTTGGGCATGGGGGCGGGGGGGGGAGGAGTAAAGGAGTAAAGGAGTAAAGGAGGAAAGGAGGAAAGCCGAAGCGGAGGCAGGCAAAATAGTATCAGTGCATCAAGTGCAACCTGAGTTCCAACGGGGCGACACAATTCCAATGTCGGCCCGTTGGGGCTCGATGGCTCTCCACTGCGACGATTCCAGGGGTTGTCACCCCTGGCTATTATCTGTCGCCCCTATGGGGCTAATTCAACGCGATTAATTAGTTCCTCCTCTACTCCTCTACTCCTCTACTCCTCTACTCCGTTACTCCCTTACTCCCTTACTCCCTTACTCCCTTACTCCCTTACTCCCTTACTCCCTTACTCCCTTACTCCTTTACTCCTCAGAAGAAACTCTTGCCGTTCA
>JALHLM010000404.1 GCA_022844585.1 Pirellulales bacterium
ATCCCGCACTTGGGACACGCGCCCGGGTGATCTTGCACGATTTCCGGATGCATCGGACAGGTGTAGGACACCTTGCGCCGTGGGACGGTCGGCATCGCTGACTCGAGCGCCATGCCGCATTTCGGGCAACTCGCCGGATGATCGCTTTCGACGCCCGGACACATCGGGCAGATGTATTTCGCGCCCTGGACCTTAGTCGTTGTCGCTGTTTTTCCAGCTTCCGGCCGCGTGAGCTGGAACGTCAGCGGGACCGTCTGGACGTCGCCCAAAAACTTGCGGCGGCAGTGGTCGCAACAGAAATAGTAGGTCTGGCCGTCCTTCTCGGCGCTGAGCGCCTTGGTTTCGTCGACGGTCATCCCGCAAATGGGATCAATAGCCATTCCAGTCGCCTTTCGTGGTAATGCGAATGGAATTATAGAGCCAGAAGGAGCGCAGCGCGAGCGATCCCGCGAACTGCGCTCCCGTCTTTCGTCCGGCCGAGGTTACCGCCGCGCCGCCGCGCCAACTTCGTTCGGCGCCGGCGCAAGTTCCGCCGCGCTCGCCACGTAGTGCTTGCTGATTTGCGCCAACTCTTCCGCCACGACGTCGACCGTGTGGCGAATTTGCTTTTCCGTGTGGCAGGACGTGATGAAGAACCGCAGACGCGCCGCCCGTTCTTCGACGGCCGGGTAGAGAATCGGTTGCACGTTGATACCGCGATGATGCAGCGCCTTCGAAAGCTGCAGGCAGTGCATCGAGTTGCCGAGGATCACGGGCACCACGGGGGAATCTTTGCTGGTGCCGGTATTCAGCCCGCGGCTTTTCGCCAAGGTCAGGAAGAGTCGCGAGTTGTCTTGCAATTTGCCGACCCTCTCCGGCTCCGATTCGAGAATCTGCAACGACGCCAGGGCCGCCGCCGCGTTGGGCGGCGACATGCCGACGCTGTAAACGAAGCCCGGCGCCGTGAACTTAAGATACTCGACGACCGCGCGGCAACCGGCGATGTAACCGCCGCAGCTGCCGAACGATTTGCTGAGCGTGCCCATCCAGAGGTCGACGTCTTCGGAATTGAGGTCGAAATGCTCGCCGATGCCGCGACCGTGCGGACCCAGCACGCCGGCCGAGTGCGCTTCGTCGACCATCAGGATCGCCTTGTGCCGCTTCTTGACTTCGATGAACTTCGGCAGGTCCGGAATATCGCCGTCCATGCTGTACACGCCTTCGATGGCGACCAGCACGCGGCGATAGTCGCGGCGGATATCCGTCAGGATGGCGTCGAGCGCCTTCCAGTCGTTGTGCGGGAAAGGACGCCGCCGCGCGCCGGAAAGGATCGCGCCTTGGATGATGCTGTTGTGCGCAAGCGAGTCGTGCAGAATCAAATCACCGGCGCCGAACAGGTGTCCGACGGTGCTTTCGTTCGTGCTGTGCCCGCCGACGTAGCAGATCGCGTCTTCGGCGCCGATGAAATCGGCGATGGCGCGTTCCAGATCGCGATGCAGCTTCTTTTCGCCCGAGACCAGCCGGCTGGCGGAGACCGAAGTCCCGTAGCGCTCGATGGCGTCTTTGGCGGCTTGGCCAACTTCGCTGTCGCCGGACATCCCGAGGTAGTTGTAGCTGGAGAAATTGATCAGCTCGCGCCCGTCGATCAATGTCGTGTCGTTCGTCACCCGCTGATGCACCGCGAAGAACGGGTTCAATCCCGCCGCGTCGAGCATCTCGATATTCTGGCGCAGCTTGACGTAGTCCGGCATCTTGTCGAAGCGATACTGATCTTCCGGAATTTCGGCCGCCTCGGGGCGCACGCGATCGGTCTCGCGCTCGTCGCCCAAGTGCTTCTCGACGGCCTCGATCACTTGCCGGCACGTTTCCAGTTCCGGCAGAATCGACTCCGGGAAACGTCCGCCGAAGAAGTCTTCCAGATTGCCGAGGATTTCCAGACGCTCCAGCGAATCGAGCCCCAACTCGGTAATGGACGAATCCAGCGTCAGATTCTTGGCGCGTTCCTTGGCGACCTTGCGTACTTGCTCCAGCACTTGTGCGGCGATGTCGACTGTCGTGGCGGGCGCTTCCTCGACTTTTTCCGGCGTCTTGGTCGGATGTCCGTTGATCGCCGCGGGCGCCGTAGGAGCACGCAGCGCGGTCTGGTTGTCCATCACCGTCAACACGTCGCGGACGCGCTTGGCGCGGGCGACTTCGCGCTTTGGCTGCTCAGGCAAGTCCACGCCGGATTCGTCGCGCCATTCGGCGATCACCGTCAGGCTGCCGGCCAGGAATTCGTCGCGGCAGGCGTGGCGTTGGACTTTGCCGCTGGACGTTTTCGGAATGCTGCCGGCCTTGATCAGCACGAGCGCATCGAGATTTAACTCGTGCTCCCGGCTTACCTCGCGTCGCACCGCCTCGAGCACTGGCTCGGGACGCGCCTGCTCGCGCCGTTCGATTTCGGCCACAATCACCAGCTTCTCGCGGCCGCCCTGTTCTACGCTGAAAGCGGCCGAATGGCCGATCCGCAAGCCGTCGTGGCTCCGCTCGGCGGTCAGTTCGATGTCCTGCGGATAGTAATTGACGCCACGGATGATAATCATGTCCTTCAGGCGACCGGTGACGTAGACCTCGCCATTGTCGATGAAGCCCAGGTCTCCCGTGCGCAAGAACGGCCCGTCCTGCGTGTCTTTCAAGCGCGCGCCGAACGTGGTTTGCGATTCTTCCGGGCGCTTCCAATAACCTTGGGCAATGCTCGGTCCCTTGACCCAGATTTCGCCCACATGGTCCGCAGGGCAAGTGGTCATCGTCTGCGGATCGGCGATCACAATCGTCTGATCCGGCAAGTTTTGGCCGGAGCCGACGAGCGTCCGCCCATCGGCGCTATCCGTTGGGACTTGAACGGCCTCGGCACTTTCCAGCCCGCGCGCGTCGAACGTGCGCGTCACCGGCTCGGCGAGTTTGTATCCTCCGGCGACCAGCAACGTGGCTTCGGCGAGGCCGTAGCACGGATAGAACGCTTCGCGGCGGAAGCCGCAGGGTGCGAACATCTCCGCAAAACGTTCCAACGTTTCGGCGCGCACCGGTTCCGCGCCGTTGAAGGCCACGGTCCAACTGCTGAGGTCGAGCCCCTTGCGCTGCTCTGGCGTGATCCGCTCGATGCACAGTTCATAAGCGAAGTTCGGCCCGCCGCTGGTGGTACCGCGGTGACGGCTGATCGCATCCAGCCAGCGATAAGGGCGCTGCAGGAACGCCATGGGGGACATGAGCACATTCGGGCAGGCCACATAGAGCGGCTGCAAGATGCCGCCGATCAGCCCCATGTCGTGATAGCTGGGCAACCAGAAAATGCCTCTCCCGGAACGCGTGATCTCAAATGCATGTGCGATCAAAGCGCAATTGTGCAACAGGTTGTGATGGCTGAGCATCACGCCTTTGGGCGTGCCGGTCGATCCGGACGTGTACTGCAAGAACGCCAGTGTCTGTCCGGAAACGTCCGGCGGATACCAGGCGTCGGCCGCGTTCAATGGAATCTCGTCCGTGGCCACCCAACGAAGTTGCTTCAATTCCGGCGACTGCTCCAACAGCGGCGCCACGCGATCCAGCACGCCGCGCGTCATCAGCGCGACGGGGGCCTCGGCGTCGGCGGCGATGGATTGAATCCGCCACATCGTGCGATTCAGCCGCGGCGGATAGGCCGGCACCGCCACCACGCCCGCGTAGAGGCAGCCAAAAAAAGCGGCGATGAATTCCAAACCAGGGGGAAACAACAACAGCGCGCGTTGCCCCGCCAGGCCTTCCGCCTGCAAGGTGGCCGCGATGGCCCGGGCTTGCCGATCCAGTTCCGCGTAGCTGAGGTGGACTTCGTGCGTCTCGCCGTCCACCAGGTACGTGTAGGCCCGCTCGTCGGGTTGATACTCCGCACGATGCCGCAACAGATCAACCAGAGTGGGCGGCCCGAAGAACGAGCCCGGAAACTCATTGCGATGCACGGTCGTTTGATCTCCGCGTCGGACAGTTGCCATGGGCCGTCAGGCGGCGGACGATTAATTCGTCAACCGCGACGTTTCGAATCGGAACCCTCGCCAGCCGGCGGCAAGATCGATCACAGAGCGACGCACGATCGCCGGATAAATGCCCCGCCGGAAGCGCGGACGCTCCCGATTCAAGTCTTTCATCGTGTGGAACCGCTCAATTATCCAACGTGAGGATAACCGAGGAAACGGGCCATGCGGGATATAACATGGCCCGAGGAAGGCTTCCCTGGCACGGCCCTATTTTCCTCTACGACATGCCTTTTGCCAACTAGGCCAAAGCCCCGGGCAGGGTCCGATTCGGGGGTTCCGGTAAACCTGGCCGGAAGCGCCGAAGCCTCCGTGGATGCACGACTTACGGTCGGCGCCTCGACAATTTGAACCGCCGAGGCGCGGAGACGCTGAGGAGGAATGTCGAAGGTCGAAATCCGAATGTCGAATCAAATCCGGATGACTGAATGTCGAATGCTTGGCTCCAAGGACTCGGTAGGAAGCGCCATCCGTCATTCAGTCACTCGTGCTTCGTTATTCATTCGACATTCGGATCTCGTCATTCGACATTCCTCACCTCCGCCTCCACTCTGCGTCTCCGCGCCTCTGCGTTTCAGATCGGTTCAACGCCGCCGCCTCGACAAATACCAAAAAGGGCTATAATCCTCCGCGGGGGCGCGGTCATTCAGGCGGACGCGATCATCGCGTCGACCCGCGCTCGGTTGAGGGAACACCCAAGCTCTTCGGGAACTTTAGCGATGAACAAGTACGTCACGGAATTGATCGGTACTTTTTTCCTGGTGCTGACCATCGGCTGCACCGTCATTCCCGGCGCGGCCGGCGTGATTCCGCCGCTGGCCATCGGCGCCGCGCTGATGGTGATGATCTTCGCCGGCGGCCATGTCTCCGGCGCGCATTACAACCCGGCCGTCACGTTGGCCGTGTTCATCCGCGGCAAGTGCGATGTGAAGGACGTCATTCCGTACATGATCGCGCAAGTCGGCGGCGCGGCATTAGCTGCGTTGGCCGTGGGCTTTCTCGTCGGCACGGGCACGCCCAAGGACTTGAGCGAAGTTGTCCCGAAAGCGCTGCTAGCGGAGTTCCTGTTCACGTTCGCGCTGGCGTACGTTGTACTCAACGTCGCCACGGCCAAGGGGACGAGCGGCAATTCGTTCTACGGCTTGGCGATCGGCATGACGGTGATGACGGGCGCGTTCGCGGTCGGTGACATCTCCGGCGGGGCGTTCAACCCGGCGGTCGCCATCGGCGCGGCAATCATGAAGATCCTCGAATTCAAACAAATCTGGATCCACCTGGTCGCCGACTTCGCCGGCGGCGCCTGCGCAGCGCTGGCCTTCAAGATCATCAACCCGGAAGACAAATAGGTCGCCAATTCAGATTTCACCACGGAGACACGGAGAGCACGGGGAGAGGGGAAAGCGTTTTGAACCGCGGAGGCGCTGAGACGCAGAGGGAAGAGAAAATGACGAATTCCTAAATCTGAATGACGAATGAACGTCGAAGCTCGAATGACGGTATTGCTACTTGCATGCTGGCTGAGTCGTCGCAACTAGCCTCTGACATTCGACATTCAGATTTAGGAGTTCGCCATTCCCCTCTCTCCTCCCTCTGCGTCTCAGCGCCTCCGCGGTTCAAACGAATCCGCTCCTCTCCGTGTGCTCAGTATTCTCCGTGGTGAAACCTCGCAACCACCTCTTTTCCCTCGCCGGCCATGCGCACGCTGATTCGACATGCCACGGTCGTGTTTCCGGACGAGATCGCGCGCGCCAATGTGCTCGTCGAGGACGACCGCATTGTTGCCGTCGACGCTGCCG
>JALHLM010000405.1 GCA_022844585.1 Pirellulales bacterium
TAGCGCTACGAGCGCGCCGGCGTCCACTTTGGTGTTCAATGTGACCGGAGCCGTATGTTGGACTCCCGCGAGCATCCGCTGTGCGAGGGTCAGTCGAATTCTTGAAGCGCGCTGAAAACGGCCAGGCGCTGGCGGCGTGGCAATGCGTGTTGCATCAGCCTTGGTCGAATGCGCCAAGACGTCGCGCTCGCGAACCCGTCCTTCGCGGCCGGTTCCCACGATGTTACGCCAGTCGACGCCGATCTCCTTGGCTCGTCGACGCGCGCGGGGAGTTGCAACGCTGTAACCTTCCGGCGCCGGGCCGGCCTTCGTTGACGGCTGTATGTCTGCAGCTCGCCTTACATCCTCGCGGACCACGCGGCCTGTTGGATCGGGCGTTGGGACGGCATTGAGATCGATGCCCAACGTGCGCGCGAGTCGCCGCGCCGCGGGACCGGCGGCGCGCGGAGCGATTGGGATGATCGTATGAGGCGCAGTGTCGATCGGCGCTTGCGGCGCTCCTGCGCCTCCGATGGTGGTTGGGGCAGCCTCGCCTTCGGCCAGCAGGAATCCGATCACTTGCCCGACTTTCACCGTATCACCGGGTCGCGGCGCATCACTAGGGATGCACAAGACGCCCGCATCGAAGGATTCGACTTCGTGCGCCGCTTTGTCACCTTCCAGCACGAACAACATCTCGCCAGCAGCGACGTGCTCGCCGGCGGACTTCAGCCACTCGCTGAACACGCCTTCTTCCATCGACCAGCCCAGCCGAGGAATCGTGATTTCCGTTGGCATCGGGGTTATTCCTGGATGAGTTCGCGAATCGCCCGTAGCACATCGTCGACACGCGGCACGACGGCCTGCTCCAGCGACGGGGCGTAGGGCGTGGGGGCAAACGCGCCATGCAGCCGCTTGATCGGCGCGTCGAGGTCATTGAAACCGGCGTCCGCCACCTGTGCGGCGATCTCCGTGGCGAGGCTACACGGGCCGAACGCTTCGTCGACGATCAAGAGCCGTCCGGTCTTGGCGACGGATTGCAGAATCGTGTCGATGTCGAGCGGCGAGACTGTGCGCGGGTCGACGATCTCGACCGAGATGCCTTCCTTGGCCAATTGCTCGGCTGCCATCGCGGCGTGTTGCACCATCAACGACAGCGCCACGACGGTGACATCGTCGCCGGGGCGAACGACCCTGGCCTGGCCAAACGGAATTTCGTAATGTCCGTCTGGGACCGGCCCTTTGGTCTGCATCAACTCGCGGTGCTCCAAGAAGAGCACGGGATCATCGCAGCGCAGGGCATGCGCCAGCAGCCCCTTGGCGTCATAGGGACTCGACGGCAACACTACGCGCAGCCCGGGGATGTGCGCGTAGATTGAGTGATACATGCCCGAATGGTGGGTCGCCGCGGAATGTCCGATTCCGCCGCAGCCGCGCAATAGGATCGGCATCTTCAGTCGGCCGCTGCTCATGTATTGCATCTTGGCGATCTGATTGATTACCTCGCCGAACGCGTCGTTGATGAAGTCGATGAACATGAAATCGATAATCGGTCGCGTGCCCGTCATCGCGGCGCCGCAACCGAGGCCAACAAAGCCGCGCTCACAAATCGGCGTATCGCACAATCGTTCGGCGCCATACTTGGCGTACAAGCCGAGCGTCGTCGTAAAGTTGCCGCCGCGCACGCCGATCCCTTCTCCCATGACGAAAATCGTGGGATCGGCGGCCATGGCTTCTTCGAGTGCTTCCAGTGTGGCGGCGACGAACGTCTTGGTGACGCCGGTCGGCGCCGGAGGAGGAGCCGGCCGCGTGACGGCAATCGGGGAGTAAACGTGCTGCCGGGCCGTGGAGGCCTCGGGCACGGGACTCGACTCGGCGAACTCGCGGGCTTCACGAACTAACTCAGCAACTTCCGCGTCGATCACATCGAGCTGTTGCTGCAATTCCGGCGCTTGCTCGATGGCATGCCGACGCAGCCGTTGAATCGGGCACTTCTCTTTCCACTCGGCAACGTCTTCCTTCGTGCGATATGTGAAGTCCCCCATACCCTCAGCGTGTGCGCGGGTACGGTAGGTCTTGCATTCGATCAGCGCAGGTCCGCCTCCCGCGCGGGCGCGGGCCACGGCCTCGCCGGCAATATGTTCGATCTCCAGCACGTCGTTACCGTCCAGTTCGAAGCCGGGAATCCCATAGGCCGCCCCGCGCCCGCCGACGCTGGGATTACCACTGGAATACGCGAACGGAACCTCGGTGGCGAACTGATTGTTTTCGCAGACGAACAGCACCGGTAGGTTCCAGATGCTGGCCATGTTGAGCCCTTCGTGGAAGGCCCCGTTGTTGACGGCCCCGTCGCCGAAAAACGCCACGGCCACGGTTCCGTTCTTCAAAAGCTTGGAACTGTAGCCGCCGCCGCAGGCCTGCAGTAGACACGGCCCGACAATCCCGCTCGTGCCCATCATGCCGATCTCGGGCGAAAACAAATGCATACTGCCGCCGCGTCCGCGTGAACATCCGGTCGCTCGGCCAAACAACTCGGCGATCAACTCGCGCGGTGGCATTCCCTTCGCCAACGCGTGACCGTGGCCACGATGCGTGGAGAATACGACGTCATTCGTCGTCAAATGGGCGCACACGCCCGTCGCGACCGCTTCCTGGCCGACGTACGTGTGGCACGCGCCGTGAATGAGTCCGCGTTGATGGCAGCGAGCCAACTCTTCTTCCGTTTGACGGATCGTCCGCATCACCCGGTACAGGTGGAAAATCTGTTCGACGGAGAGCGGTGGTTCGGAAGCACTCATCGTTTTTACCGTTCGGCTCGAAAGGCTTGAATGGGTCGTTGTTCGTGGCCGGGCGTGCCGCCGGCATTCATCGCCATGTTGCCGCCATCCATCGGAATGATCGCCCCGCTGATCCATTCCGACGCGTCGGAGGCAAGCAACACGGCGAGTCCCATGATGTCACGCGGTTGCCCCAATCGACCGGCCGGAATGCCGTGCAGGAAGCGGCCCTCCAGCGTCGGATCATCCTGCATTCGCGCCGCGAGACTCGGGTTCACCACCTGCGCGGGCGTAACGCAATTCACGCGCACGCCACGATGGCTCCACTCGGTACTCAGCTCACGCGTCATCTGCACCACGGCTCCCATTGCCATACTGTAGGCGATATGCCCACGTCCGAGCGCCGTGGAACTGGCAAGCGATCCAATGTTCATGATCGAACCGCGTCCCTGTTGGAGCATGCGTCGTCCAGCCTCCTGGCACATCGCGAAGCGACCTATAACGAGATTCTGCAAGACGCGATGCAGGTCGGCGATCGTGAGCTCCTCCGGTTTGGCGAGATGTCCGTCGCCAGCGATATTGCCGAGAAAGTCGACGCGGCCAAATTCCGCATCGACCTGTCGGAATAGCGCGGCGATGGCATCCGGATCGGAGACATTCGTATCCAACACGATGGCTCGCCGGCCGATCGCGCGTATCTGCTCGCCCGTTGCGTCCGCGCCAGTCCGGTTGCGATCGACCAGGACCACATCGGCGCCGTGCTGCGCCAGTGCGAGCGCCGTCGCTTGCCCCATTCCCTGGGCGGCGCCGGAAACGACCGCAACGCGGCCGGTGAGATCAAACAACTCCTTCATACATTCCTCATTCACTTGCGTGTTCAACGTTCGTCCGCGGACCTCATACCTGGGCCAATCGTCGTGGCGAGGACCGCGCCAGCGACCAGAATGCCAGCCATCGACCACAATCCAAAGCGGCCCAGGATCGATGCGCCGAAGAATCCTCCGATGTTGGCTATCGAGTTGATCAGCGCGATCCCGCCAGCGGCCGCGGCGCCGGTTAAAAACGCCGTGGGCACTGTCCAGAAAATCGGTAACATGCTCATCATGCCGGTTTGCGCCAGACAAAGTCCAGCCAGGGCGATCACGGGAGTCGGGCTCCAGGCCGCTAGCGCCCAACCGGCGGAAGCGAGCAGCGCCGCCGCCACGAGATGCCAGCGCCGCTCATGGCGACGATCCGAACTGATGCCGAAGAGCGTCATCCCCACCACGGCGCAAAGGTGTGGCAAGGCGCTAAGCAAGCCAATCCGCAACGTGCTCCACTGCGCGAATTGAGCTTGAATCAATTTGGGGAAATACGCTCCACTGGCGTTGGACCCGACGGCCACGGTGAAATAGATTGCGATCAGCAACCAGACGCGCCCTTGCAACATCGCTCCCAGGCGATCGGCGTTGTGGCGCGTGCGCCGCGATTCCTCTTCCTGTTTCATGCGATCGACGAGCCAGCCCCGTTCCTCGTCGGTCAGCCAGTGTGCGTCCCGTGGCGTATCGGTCAGGTACCACAGCGTTGCGAAGCCCATCAGAATCGACGGCACGCCTTCCAACAGAAACAGCCACTGCCAGCCATGCAGCCCCGCGACGGTATCCAAGCGTTGCATGATCAGCCCGGACAACGGGTTGCCGAACACGCTAGCCAGGCCGATTGCCACCATGAACAAGGCGGTCATCTTGCCACGTTCGCGGTCGGGGAACCAATAGCTGAGATAAAGAATAATGCCCGGAAAGAAGCCCGCCTCGGCGACACCCAGAAGAATCCGCAGGCCGTAGAACGTCCAAATGTCGTGCGCGAACATCGTTGCCGACGAAATGATGCCCCATGAGATCATGATCCGCGCGATCCAGCGGCGCGCACCGATACGACGCATCAGCAAGTTGCTGGGGACTTCAAAGAACAAGTACCCGACGTAGAACATCCCGTAGCCGAGGTCGAACGTGGCCTCGCTCAACCCGAGGTCGCCCTGCATCCGCAAGCGCGCGAAGCCGACGTTCGCGCGGTCGAGAATGTTCAGCAGATACAACAGACACACAAACGGCACGAGCCGCCGCGCGACTTTGGCGAGCGTGGCATGTTCGAGGTCGGGGGGACGCATGATACCGCCTTGCGAAAGACCGCTAGTACAACACAATCGCCCTTCCGGGTCCGCCGTGACAATCGCGGACCTTCACCGCAGCGAACAGGAAATACGCGTTGGCCGGAATCTCACCGACGTTGACCAGGAACTCGACGCCGACCATCTCGCGCGATCCTAGGGCCCAATAGGTCATGAGTGCGCGGCGAGGATCCACGCCGCCGAGGTCGGGCGCATCGGTGGCGACGCAGCGAATCCCTTTCGCTTTCAGATAGTCGATCGCGTCTGGCCCTGGTGCCGGCCACCCTTCAGTCTTGCCTTTCAGAGGCAGCGTCCAGAGGGCCGTGTCCGCCGGTGCTGGCGCGAGATACTTGTCATTGTGACCTGTGTGGAAAATGACGACGTCACCCGCCTGCAGTTCGCCGTGGCGAGACTCATCATCTTGGATGTGTGCGACGGTGACCTCGGGCGACATAGGCCATTGGTTGGCGCGCGTGGTGCCGACGAGCGAGCGGACGTCGATCACCCGAGCGTTGCCACAGGTCCACGAGAGCGGCACTTGCTCGGCCGTCATTTCGTTGACACCGCGCCGACCATAACGAGACTCGTACTCTTCGAGCCAACCTCGGACCTCCGGGGCATAAGCAACGGGTTTGTCGTCGACGGGCAGAGCATAACTGGGAGGCACTAGGTGCGTTCCCGCCATCGCATCCATCAGATGACCATGATGCCACATGTCCAAGTATTCGGAGTACAGGAAATCAATTTTCAGGTACACCTGCCGGTGGTCGCCTGTAACAATGCCTGGCGAGGTGAGCGGCAACTTCGACGACAAAGTCGGGGAGAGATCCACCGCCCGCTTGTTGCGACATGACTCGATGAGTCGGCACGGCAGATCTCCACCAACGACCGAAAAGGCGCGCCCTTCGC
>JALHLM010000406.1 GCA_022844585.1 Pirellulales bacterium
ATGGGCTTCACGCAAGTCGCCAGCGGGCCGTTTGTGCGTTCGAGTTACCATGCTCGTGAGATGGCAGAGGCGGTGTGAGAGTTGCAAAGTTCTCTGGTTGAGCGTTTGACGTGGGGTGCCACTGGCGGCTCGTCCGCCAGTGCGGTTTTGACTCAGTTGACGCGTCCCACTCCGGCACTGGCGGACAAGCCGCCAGTGGCACCCATTGCTTAAGTTGCTTCGGCGAGTGCATTCAGTGATGCATGATGAACGGATTCGCCAACTTCGTCCTGCGATCTTTCTGGATCGGGACGGCACCGTCAATGAAGAGCGGCATTATCTTTCCGATCCGGCACTGGTCGCGTTGACGGAGAACGTCGCGCAAGGGATTGCGGCGGCGAATCAGGCCGGGTTGCTCGTGGTCGTGGTAACCAATCAGGCCGGCGTGGGACGCGGGTATTTCAAGCTTGCGGCCGTCGAGGCGGTGAATCTCCGGATCGAAGAATTGCTGGCGGCTGAGTCGGCGCGGATTGATCGATTCTATGCCTGCCCGCATCATCCGCGCGAAGGGATCGGCGAGTACCTTGTCGATTGCGATTGCCGCAAGCCGAAGCCAGGCATGTTGCGGCGCGCTGCCAAGGAACTCGGGATTGATCTCAACGCTTCGTTCCTGATCGGCGACACGCGCACCGACTTGGAAGCCGGCGCCGCGGCGGGTTGCAGGACAATGCTCGTGCGCACCGGCCACGGCATGGCGGTGGATATTTCGCCGGACGATATTGCGGCGATGAATCTCGTCGGCATCCTGCCGAACGCCTTCGAAGCGATCTTGCGCGCGCTTCAATTGGCGCAAACGCCGTAGGCAAACTGCTATTCGGGCGCAGGATTTTGCCAATACGCCCGCATCGTCCGTTCGACGTCTGGTTCGAGTTCACTCAAGCGATCACGCAACGTGCGTTCTGGTTCCCGATCGGCCGCTTCGGCCAGATACGCTCGGAGTTGAATCTGCACGTCGGACGGGCCGTCGATGAGATAGCGCGCCCAGGTGCGGGCGGCCACATAGTCGCGTTGATCGAACTGCTTGACGTCGGTCTCGCGCTCCAACTTCGTCAAGCTCGGCCATTCCGGCTTTCGCATCGCGGCCGGTAACTTGGGATCGTGCTGCTTGTCCGCCTCGCGCTGTTCGGGCGAGAGTTCGAAGTATTCCGCGAGACCTTCATCGAGCCAGAGCGGCAATCGCGCGGTATGGGCGCGCAGCAGGGCGTGCGTGGTTTCATGCCGCAGATCGGTCCCGAGATTCTCTCCGCGATACGCCAGCACCATCGCGGGGCCGCGACCTTGGATGAACAGGGCCCGCCGCGATTCGAAGCCCGGAAACTGCCGGGACACGTAGTCCTGAAAACTGCGCTGATCCCGAAACAAATACAGCTCGATCCACTCTGTCGCTGCCTGGACGCCCAACTTGTCGGTTAGCTCGGTTTGCAGCTCCGACAGTTCGGCGAGGATCGTCGACGGATTCTCCACGCGATAGTCGGCCCGGATCACAAAGGGAAACCGCGAGTGCTCTTCCACCCAAACGGCCTGGACACGACTGGCCCAGCCGAGCAGGAGCAGGGCATAACAGAAATAGCGGGCAGCTAACCACATAGGTATTTCGGGCTAAGTTTGAGGTGCGTCCGTCGGCACGTCGCGAGGGAATATAGCGATCCGGCGGCGAACGACCAATCGCGATCGCCGGCGACGCCCTAAACCCTTGAAGCGGAGAGGTTTACTCAGCCGAAGAGAAGGCATAGGTAAAGTAGCTAACGGGGTTTGCGCCCATGCGACGACTTGGATTCGCCGTGATCTGCTGTTTCGCGTGGGTCTCTCCCTTGGACGCGCAGGAAGCGATTCCGCGGCCAGGCTGGGTGCCGGACCCGACTTTCGACATCGTTGCGCCGAAGCATTTTGGCGCCGAAGACGTCGCCAACATGCTCGTCGAGTTGCCGAATCGACCACGACGCGCCGGGCAGAAAGTTTCCACGGGCCCGGTATTCATGTTCCCGCCCCGCCCGCAATACGCGGAACCGCTGCCGACGGCCGGCCCGGAACAGTACCTCACCACGCCATTCGGCCCAGTCGCCGGCACGCTCCAGCGCCCGCAATACGTGAGTGGAAAGCGTGGCAAGGCGCGGCATCCACGCCGGACGCCGCTGACGTGGTGACGAATGACGAATTTCGAAATCCGAATGTCGAATCAAATCCGAATGACGAATGTCGAATGGGTCCGAGTCGCTGGCAAGGGTTTCTAAGGTCAAGCGACTGCATCGAGAACACGTCATTCGGGCTTCGTCATTCGGATTTGATTCGACATTCGAGCTTCGACATTCGTCATTCAATCAGGCCATACAGCGGCCCGCCGCGCGCCGCCATGGCATCGACGCGCTTCGTCACCTCCGGGTCTTCCACCAGCGGCGGGGCGTGATGCGGTTTGATCCGGGCGTCAATCACCAGCGGGCCGCGGCAGCCCCAGTGTTTTTGCTCAACAAAGCTGCCGACGCCCTGCACGTCCGCCGCCGGGTTGCTGCGGGTGAAGGTGACCCAGAGAAAGTTGTTCAACGTCCGCGCCGCGAACTCGCTGTCGTCGACGAGGACGACGAGCGGGTAGCAGTCGTCGAGACCGCGCGCCGCCTCGTAGAAACGTGTGAGCGCCAAAACGTTCTCGCTCGGGACAAACTTGGGTGCGCTGATCAACACTACGCCCGGCAGCGCGAGCCGTGGGTCCGAAAAGCCATCCGGCAGCGATAGGTTCGACGGCAGCGAAGTCGCCAATGCGCGTCGCGCAGGACCGGCCGCCGCAATGACGATTTTCGACCCGGCGTTGAGGCCGGTACCGGAGTAATCAAGCGTATCGATCGTCGTGCGGGTTTGGAAATGCAAGTCCGTCGACCAATCGACGCGTTCCAGAAGATGCCGAAAAAACGCCGGGATGTCGTGGATATCGAGTTCCGGCTGATCTTCGTTCGCCACGATCAGCAGATACTTCGCCAGCGACATCTGGCCCTGGCCGAGAATCGCGTTGGCTTGTGTGAGCAGTTCTTGGGGCTGACGTCGCGTTGCATAAGGCACGTAGCGCTCGCTGCCGATCGCCAGCAGCAACGGATGCACGCCAGCGGCATCAACGGCATGCACCGCTTTCACGCCGGGCAACACCGTGGGAATGATCGGGCCGGTGATCTCGTGAATCAGTTGGCCGAACGTCGTGTCCTCTTGCGGCGGGCGTCCCACGACGGTGAACGGCCAGATCGCTCCTTCGCGATGGTAGACATGTTCGACGGTGAGCACCGGGAAATCGTGAATTCGCGCATAGTACCCGAGATGATCGCCGAATGGTCCCTCTGGCAATGTGCGCGAGGGATCGATGTACCCAGTGATCACGAAATCAGCTTCGGCATGGATGGGCAATTGCCCTGGCGGCGCATAGAGTGGTACGCGCCGGCCGCCGAGCGCTCCGGCGAAGGCCAATTCACTCAAGCCCTCCGGTAATGGCATCACGGCGGAGACCGCCATCGCCGGTGGGCCGCCGACGAACACGTTGACGCGCAATCGTTCGCCGCGACGAATCGCCGCGGCGTGATGCACGCCGATCCCGCGATGAATCTGGTAGTGCAGGCCGACTTCGCGATTGCGCGCGTACTCGCCGCCGGAGAGTTGGACGCGGTACATGCCCAGGTTCGAATGCCGCCAACCGGGCTGATCGGGATGTTCGGTATAGACCTGCGGCAGCGTGACAAACGCGCCGCCGTCGTCCGGCCAGCAGACGATTTGCGGGAGCTGATCGACGGTCGTTTCATGTCGCATCACCGCGGCGCGGGCGACGAACTTGGGACGCATGTTCCATGCGCCGCGGAGCGCGGCGGCATACTTCAGCGGTGATTTCGCCGCGCGCGTGGGATCGATCTTAAGATCGACCAATCGCCGCACCTGTTCGAACGTATCGCGAAAGATGAACCGCGCGCGATCGAGCGTGCCAAACAGGTTCGAAACCAGAGGAAAGCGGCTGCCCTTGGGCCGGGAAAAGTACAGCGCCGGCCCCCCCGACTGGTAAACCCGGCGTTGGATTTCCGCCACTTCCAGCCGGGGATCGACCTCGGCGTCGATGCGCACGAGCCAGCCATGCCGGGCAAGGTCGTCCACGCAGTCTCGGAGGGTGCGGTACGGCAAGGTAGATTCAATACGGGTGGTAAAACGGTCATTGTCGCCTTTCGCACCGCGAAAGTGCGCCTCATTCGCCGGGAAGGCGCACCTAATCTAGCAGGCGGGGCCGGGGCGTCCGAGGGATAACCGGCAACATCCGTGGGAGTTCACCGAGTTCTAAGGTCACGGAAGTTTTGACAGATACGTTTCCCAACCACGACAATACCGGAGTGCTGACGTGATGGAGGATTATTGGTGGCTGCTGCTGGTCGGAGTCGGCTTGGCCCTTGTGCTGTTGCGGCCGTGGGAATTGACCTGGGGCGACAGCGCATGGGAAGAAGATTCAGGTTGGTCGTTCGACCTATTCGGCGACAGTGACGGCGATGGAGGCGACTAACCCCCACTAGCCCGTAGCGCCAGCGAGGGAGAGTTGACGCCGCTGAGAGATTTCGGATCGAACTCTCGTGAACGTCATTTCTCCTCCGTTGACTCAATCGATGTACGTGCGACGCGTTTACTAACGCGAGGAATTCAAGATGTCCTGGCTCTACACCCTTTTCGCAGTCGTTGGCGGGACCGTGATGGTCTGCCAGTTCGTGATGACGCTCATCGGCATCGGCGGCGACACCGATTTTGCCGATGACCTGAGCGACGTGCCGCATGATCTGTCCGGCGACGCTGGGCATCCGGACGGCGGCCACCAGGTGGAGCACGCTGGCGAGCATCATTCCACGAATTGGCTGTTCGGCGTGCTGACGTTTCGCACGGTGATCGCCGCGATCACGTTCTTCGGCCTGGCCGGATTGGGCGGGTTGAGCGGCGAATTGAGCCCGCTGGCCTCGTTCCTGGTGGCCCTCACCGCGGGGGCCGGGGCACTGTTCGGCGTGCATTGGATCATGTCGCAACTGCAGCGCCTGCAGGACGACGGCACCGTCCGCATCGGCCGCGCGGTCGGCAAAAAAGGGATCGTATACTTGTCCGTCCCACCCAATAAGACCGGCGCGGGCAAGGTTCACCTGAACCTGCAGAACCGCACCGTCGAATACCTGGCCATGACGGCCGACGATCGCATTCCCACCGGCGCCCAAGTGATCGTGACCGAAGTGCTTGGTCCCGACACCGTGGCGGTCGCCGTGGTCCGCGAAACCGAAACCCCGAATCGGAGCACGGTCCATGCTTGAGCAAAACCTGTTGTTGGCGCAAGGCGAATTGTTGAGCGGCTCGATGCTGTACATCGCGATCGGCGTGGTGTTCGTGGCGATGGCGTTTTTCTCCTTTGTGATCATGGTCACGAAGTGCTACAAGCGCTGCCCCAGCAACCGCGTGTTGTGCATCTACGGTAAGGGCACGGGCAGCGGCGGCGAGGCGGCCAAGTGCGTCCACGGCGGTGCGCGGATCGTGATCCCGTTGTTGCAGGACTACGCGTACCTGAGCCTGGAGCCGATCCAGATCGAAGTCCCGCTCCGCGGGGCATTGTCTGCCGAGAATATTCGCGTCAACGTGCCGAGCGTGTTCACCGTGGCCATCGGCACCAGCCCCGAGGTGATGCAGAACGCGGCCATACGCCTGTTGGGATTGAACACCAACGAGGTGAAGAAACAAGCCGAGGACATCATCTTCGGCCAGATGCGGCAGGTGATCGCCTCGATGCAG
>JALHLM010000407.1 GCA_022844585.1 Pirellulales bacterium
GTCAGCAGGGCGACGACCGCCAGAGCGGCCAATGAATGCAGAATGTTGCGCAAACCCATGGTCGCAGCTCTCCTCACCGTTTCCGTGACGCGTTGGCCGGGACGCCCCCACCGGCTACCGAGGGCAGCCCGGTTCCGATAGGGACGTGTTGTTAGCTTAGGAAAAGTTTACCGGGAAAAGCCCGATGTTTTGATGATAACTGGGGGGGACTGGCAAAGCAAGGAAATACGATTTTCAGGCGTTTTTCCAGGTACCTTCGTAGTGACAAGGTCCTTCGACAGAGTTCCCATCGCGATCGTGTCCGGAGTCGTCTGATTTGACCACGTTAGCCTACAACCTCGTGATTGGCATCGTCGACGTCTTGGCCCTCTGGATGGTGGCCCGGCGAGGGCCGGCAAATGGCGTGGACAAGCCGGTAGCGAAGCTCCTAGCACCAGCCGCGTCCCTATTGGCCGGCATGGGGGCCGTGACGGCCGTCGGGCTGGGCGAGGATCCCTTTGGTGTGATGCGGCTGGCTTGCTGGGGGCTGTTCGTGCATGGGGCGGTCTGGCTGATCGCCGCCTCGGCCTTCGTGTGGCGGCGGTCGCGCCGCTGGGCGACCGCCGGACTTCTCGCGGGCGCCTCCATCGCCGCCGTGGGCATCGATGCCTTTTTCATCGAGCCGACCGCCTTGGAAATCAATCACGTCGCCATTTCCTCACCGAAACTGACGAAGCCGATGAAGATCGTCGTCATCGCCGATTTTCAGACGGACTCCATCGGCGACTACGAGCGCCGCGTGCTGGCCGAAGTGAAACGCCAACAACCGGACATGATCCTCTGGGCCGGCGATTATTTACAGGAGCATCACCCGGAGCGCTGGGAAACGCTGTGCGACGAGCTGAGCGTGGAGTTGGCTCGCATCGACTTGCGACCGCCACTCGGGTCCTTCGCCGTGGGGGGCAACGTGGACGATCCCCGCTGGCCGCAGATTTTCGAGGGATTTCCGGTCCACGTGTTCGAGCACAACGATCAAATCGAAGTTGGCGAAATCGCCGTGACCGGGCTGGCGATGCGGCAATCGTTCCGGACTGATGTGCGGATCACCCCCTCGGACCGGTTTCACATCGTCCTCGGGCATTGCCCCAACTTTGCCCTGAGCGACATCGACGCGGACCTGCTGGTCGCCGGGCACGTCCATGGCGGACAAGTGCGACTGCCGGGTATTGGCCCGCTGATCACCAATTCACTCCTCTCCCGCCGCTGGGCGGCGGGCGTGACGCAGCTATCCGACGACCGGACTCTCGTCGTCTCCCGGGGCATCGGCATGGAACGCTCGTTCGCGCCGCGGTTACGCTTCCTTTGCCGGCCGGAACTGTTGGTGCTACACCTCAGCGGTAGGTCAGGCACCGCGGCCAAAGCCACGAAATCATCACCATAGTGCCGCGCCGTTACGTCCCAAGATTCCGCATCGTACGTGCCTGACAGGAGACGACGCTGATTCTGTCAGGCACTTCGCTTGCGACGTCTCGGGACGTGGCGGTGGTGACATTTGCTGCGTCGTCGACCACTTCGGCCGCGGTGCCTGACCTACGGGAGAGGCCTCCAAATAGCTGCACTTCCGTTGCGGGCTGGGGCGGCTTTGCGGTACGATTCGGCCGCCGCAATTGGGGATTCAACACATTCGGGAACTTCCGCCGGTGGCTGAAACGAAAGGTCCTTCAACGCTGGACGAGCTGTTCTCGACCGGCTATGCGTTCGATTTCTTCCAGGCGATTCGCCTGCTGGAACGGCGCGAGGGCGTGCAACCGGTCGGCAGTGACGGGCAGCCGGGCAAGGAGGCGGTGCAATTCCGCGTGGCGCTGGGGCACGCCTTTCCGGCCAGCAACATCAGCGACTTAAAGGCCCCGACCGCCGAGCGGCCGACGCCGCAGATGACGGTCAACTTCTTCGGACTGACCGGCCCCAGCGGCGTGATGCCTCGCCATTACACCGATATGTTGATGCGGCTCGAACGGGATTCGCGCAACCCGGAGCGGCATGCATTGCGCGATTGGTTCGATCTGTTCAACCACCGCCTGATTTCGCTGTTCTATCGCGCCTGGTCGAAGTATCGGTTCTACACCGCGCACGAACGGCGCGAGTATGAGCAAGTCAATCCGGATGCGTTCACTAAGACGTTGCTCAGCCTGCTGGGACTGGGACAGCCGGCGCTACGCAATCGCCTCGCCGTGCGGGCGCCGGCCGATCCCGACGCCTGGGACCAACGCGATACGCTGATCGCGGGAATTCCCGATCTGGCGATGTTCCGCTACGCCGGGTTGCTCGCCCGACGACCGCGCAATGTGCTCGGGTTGGAAGCGATGCTGTCGGACTATTTTCAAGTGCCGGTGGAAGTCCAGCAGTTTCACGGGGCCTGGCTCAGCCTCGACGATTTGGATCGCTCTCAGTTGGGCGCGGAAAATGGCAACTGTGGGCTGGGGCAAAGCCTGGTGATCGGCGAGCGCGTCTGGGACGTCGAAGGACGGATCCTGTTGCGGATCGGTCCGTTGACTTACGAGCAATTCGTCGAGCTGTTGCCGGACGAATCGCCGAAGTCCGTGCGCAAAGGATTCTTCCTGCTGACGCACATGGCGCGGTTTTACCTCGGGCCGTCGATTGAATTCGATGTCCGGCTCGAATTGAAACCCCACGCGGCGCCGGAGTGTTCGCTGGGCGGACTCGGCGAACCTGGCTCGCGGCTGGGTTGGAATTCCTGGCTGGTGAGCGAATCGCCGCCGCATGTCGTCGCCGACGCGGTATTTAGCACCCGCGAGGTATTTCAACTCCGCGGCGCGGCGTAGTGCTTGCCGACGTCACTCTTTGATTGCCGACGGGCGATTGTCGCGCTTCGAGTAGAGCGCGTTGAAGCGCGCCTCGTCGAGCTTGCCCGAAGCGTCGAGCAGCACTTCTTTGCGAATTGGCGACTCCGCGCGCGTTTGGCGATTCCAGATTTCCATCGCTTGTTTCACCGCCGTCGCTTGATCCGGTTGGGTTGCGAGAAAGTCGTAGTTGCAGTTGGCGTAACCGGGCAACGTGCGAAGGCTGTGGGCGGCGACGTAGCGATTCACACCGTAAGGATCGTCGAGCAACCGGGCTGCGTAGGGGGCCATCCAGTCGACGTCGGACGCCTGTTGGGCCGGCTGCCAGCCGAGATGCCAGGCGGTGATGATCCGGCGCGGCGCGTCTCCTTTCAACAGCCACGTCGCCGCGGCGGAAGTCGTTTTTTGTTCTTCGTCGAGCGCCAGTTCCGGTTGGCCGTACCAGGCATGCATTTGCCGCTGCGTCCAATCAAGCGATTTATCTAGATGGCACAAGTTGCAGGCGTTCGGGACGCCTTGCTTGACACTGGCGCCAATGTCTGGGGGCGCCATCTCATGGGCGCGGATGCCGCTGAGCAGCCCGTAGGCCTTGTAGGGCATGTGGCAGTTCAGGCAGTTGCTGCCGTCAGAGTTGGACTGATGAAACGTATGTTGCCCGACGTCCGTCGTATATTTTGGCTGGTCATGGCACTGCGTGCAGGCGGCGCTGCCGAGTAAATCCTGCTTGAGTTGATCCGCCGGCGGCGCATCGTGCATCGAGTGGCACGACAGGCAGGACATTTCGCCGCGCTGGAAACAGCCAGACTCCCGCATCGCGGTGTATTCACGCCCGCCGGCCAGGATCGTGCCGTCTTCCCACCAACGCTCGCGAAGAAACGACTCGTTGCGATAGTAGTTGGCCCAATCCGCGGCGCTATTGCCTTCGCGCGGGTGCTGGATATAGAGCCGCGTCTTGTGCAGGTCGCCCCCGGGGCGATACTGAATGCCGTGGAGCGCGTAGTCCATGCCGTCCTCGGCGCTACGCGGGATGAACACGCCGTGGCATTGCCCGCAGATCTCACTCGCGCGGACGTGATCGAGACGGAGCGGATTCACGATTGTTGTGTCCGGCGCGCGATCCGGATTGCTGATCGCGGCGGCAGCAGCGGCCAGCCCCTCTTGATGACGGACGTGGGCTTCGCCGGGTCCGTGGCAGGCCTCGCAGGAAATGCCTAACTCGCCAACGCGGCTTTCCAGCTGGCCGGTCTGTTGATTCAGGCCAGGCACACCACCCGTGCTGTGGCAAGTGATGCAGTGGTGATTCCACTGCGTCATGAAACGAATGTTATCCTCGGGCGGCACCATGAAGGCCGCCTCGCGGGGAATCCAACGCTGGTCGGCTTTCAGATAGATCAATGGCAGAGTCTGCATCAATCGCTCACGAAACGGTAACGTACTTTCCACCCAGTACGTCTGATAGTGATGCGAACCGGTCGTCATCAACACTCGGCGTTTCACGCGCGGGATATCTTCCAGTTTTCCTCGCTTGCCGCGCTGGACGATCGCCTCCATCTCGTCGGGATTGGGCATTTCGGCCCAAAATGCGTCTCCTTCGCGATAGACGCGATAATTCAGTCCGTTCGAGGAGACCGTCTGACCGTCGAACGCGCCGATCACGTTGCCCGGCAGCGCGAGTTGGGTCATCGTCCGATGGTACGTCGTTTTCCAACTGGCATGCTGGTCCGCGTGGCAAGCGGCGCAACGCTCGGAGGAGACATACCCGCCGTCGCGTTCCAGGTGCGGAACGTCCGACTTGATCTCGCCCAGCAACTTGGCGAGTTCTTCCGGGTCAGCAGCAACGGCAACTCGCTGAGGCAGCGTCAGGGCGGGGATCGCCGCCAAAAGGATCAACGCGAAACGGACTCGATGGAAACCAGCGGCACGGCACATCGCGTCGGGACTTTCTGACAAGGCTGGGCGACGCATGAACGTCATCGCACGAGTCGAGGTTACCTTGCGCAATCTGCATGGTCAATCTGCGCAACGGATTCGCATGAATCCGATGCATATTCTGTACAATTCCGTCGCGCAGGCCCCGTTGTGGCGCGGGGACGTTCCGCCACAATTACCGGAAGGTTATTTCTCGATCTCCATGGCATCCTCGGCTTTAGCATCTTCGCGACGGACTACTGTGACGACCTTTTCCGATCAACTCGCCGCAGCGATCCGTAGTCGTGGCAATCCCGTGATGGTGGGGCTCGACCCGCGGGCCGAGCAGTTGCCCCCGGACCTGCTGGCGAATTCGCTGTTGCGTAGTCCGGAACGCGTAGCCGCCGCGTATCGGGAATTCTGCCGAGGGATTATCGACGTCGTTGCGCCGCTGGTGCCGGTCGTGAAGCCGCAGTCGGCATTCTTCGAGCAACTTGGCCCTCATGGCATGACGGCGCTGGCGGATGTCATCGCCTACTCCCGGGAGTCAGGCTTGTTGGTCGTACTCGACGGTAAGCGGAACGACATCGGCGACACGGCAATTGCCTATGCCGAGGCGTATCTCGGTCCCCAGAGCGGCTGGAAGAGCGATGCGTTGACGGTCAGTCCGTACCTGGGCGCCGATAGCCTGGAGCCGTTCTTGAAGGTCATCGATCAGCGCGGCGGCGGCGTGTTCGTGCTGGTGAAGACGTCGAACCCAGGCGGCGGGATGCTGCAGGACGTCACCGCGGACGGTAGCACCATCTACCGGCGCGTCGCCGAATACGTCGAGCAAGCGGCCTCCGCGCGACTGGGCAAATGCGGCTACGGTTCCGTCGGGGCCGTGGTCGGGGCGACCTATCCGGAACAACTCGTCGAGCTACGGAATGCGATGCCGCACGCCTGGCTCTTGGTGCCCGGCTATGGGACGCAAGGCGGTACGGCGCGCGACGTGGTCGCCGCCTTCGACAGCCAAGGGCTCGGGGCCGTCATCAACAATTCCCGTGGG
>JALHLM010000408.1 GCA_022844585.1 Pirellulales bacterium
AGGTGTTTCGCGCTTGCGACGGTTGGGAGCGGCGTTGGACCGACCTACTGGCCGGCCAACCGTCGCGCGAATCCGATCAACTCCGTCCCTCGACGACGCTGGACTAACGCGATGAATGCTTTGCATTTCCCTTGGCTGCTGCCGGCGATCCTGGTCCCCTTGATCGGGGCGATCGTGATCAGCCTGCGCTCGCGCGAGCCGGAAGCCGCGCGCTGGCGTGCCATGGTGTTCGGCGGCATTACCTTGGCGCTGGCGGCGGGAGCCTGGCTCGATTTCTCGTACAGTGAATCGCTGACCAGCGTCGCGCAATTGTCGTCCAGCCCTGCCTGGTTGTTTCCCGACGTGCTGGCCATCGACGAGTTGAATGCGCCGCTCCTCCCGCTCGTGGCGTTGGTTTACTTGCTGACCACCGTGGCGACGCTAAAAACCAAGATCCGCCGGTTTTCGTTCTCCTGGACGTTAGTCTCCGAGTCGATCACGCTGGCCACACTGCTGTGCGCAAAACCGTGGGGCATCATCACCCTGCTGGCGCTCGGCACGTTGCCGCCGTTGTGGGAATTGCGCGCTCGCGGCAAGCCAGTTCGAGTTTTCGCGATCCACATGGGCGCGTTTGTCGCGCTGCTGACGTTGGGCTGGGCGGTCGTCGAGATCGAAGGGCTCGGCCGGCTGCATTCGCTGTGGGCGGTCGTCCCACTGCTGACTGCGATTTTTATCCGCACTGGCATCGCGCCGCTACATTGTTGGGTAACCGACCTCTTCGAACACGCCACGTTCGGTACAGCGCTGGTGTTCGCCACGCCGATCATGGGCGCTTTCGCCGCCGTGCGATTGGTGTTGCCGATCGCCCCCGACTGGGTCCTGCGTGCCATGGGACTGGTCGCGCTCGCTACGGCCGTTTACGCGGCTGGCATGGCGCTCGTGCAACGCGAGGGACGCCGTTATTTCTGCTACCTGCTGTTGAGCCACTCGGCGATGGTCCTCGTCGGTCTCGAAATGTTGACGCCGATCGGCCTCACGGGCGCCTTGTGCGTCTGGCTCTCGGCAGGACTGTCGCTGGCCGGTTTCGGTTTGACGCTCCGAGCCGTCGAAGCCCGGCTGGGCCGGCTGTCGCTCACTGAGTATCACGGCTTATATGAACATGCCCCATCGCTGGCGGTCTGCTTTCTGGCAACCGGCCTAGCCTGCGTCGGCTTTCCAGGGACGTTCGGGTTCGTGGGCACGGAGTTATTGGTCGACGGCGCCGTGATCGCTTATCCTTACGTGGGGGCCGTGATCGTGGGGGCCTGCGCGCTAAACGGCATCGCCATCGTGCAGACTTATCTCCGGCTGTTCACCGGCGTCCGCCACGTCACGATGGTTCCGCTGGCCGCCCGGCGTCGGGAGCGGATCGCCGTCCTCACGCTGGCGGCGATCATCTTCGGGGGCGGGCTGTTCCCGCAGCCAGGCGTTCAGTCGCGGCATCACGCCGCAACGAAGCTCCTGGAAGGCCGAGCGGCTCAATTGCGTGCCAACGAGCTGGCCGAACGGCTCGCCACGGCGACGACCGCCGCGTCGGAATAGCCGGTCCTTGCCGCGACCGCATCGGCAAGTAACACTGAAGCCATGCCGCGCGTCGACATTGCGCGAATTCCGTTGAGAGAAAGTGGCGATGCCAATCTACGAATACACCTGCCGCGGCTGCGAGCACGATTTTGAGTTGCTGGTCCGCAGCCAGGAAAAACCCGAATGCCCCGATTGCGGTAGCTCCAAGCTGGAGAAGCGGCTGAGCGTGCCCGCCGCGCACACCGCGGGAAATTCAAGTCTGCCCGTCTGTGCTCCGCCGTCGCACGGCGGCGGCTGCGGGCTTCCGCAATGCGGCCAGGGCGGCTGTATGGGGATGTAGTGGCCCCAATGATCTTCGTTCTTGGAGGGAGTCGCCGTGTCGCGTCGTGAGAAGATCGAAGCCCTGCTGGCCGATAACCCCGACGACCCATTTTTGCGCTACGGCTTGGCGCTGGAACTCGAAAAGGAAAGCCGGCACGAAGAAAGCATCGGGCACCTGCGCGCGTTGATGCGGTTAGATACGCCGTATGTGCCGGCGTTCTTTATGTCGGCACAACAGTTCGCGAAGTTGTCGCGCATCGACGAGGCACGTACCTCACTGCGCGACGGCATCGAACAAGCTCGAGCCCAAGGCAACAGCCATGCGGCCGGCGAAATGGCGGAGTTTCTCGCCAGCCTGGGGCGACTCGGCGAGTAGGGGGGATCCGCCGTTTGAATAGATACCGTACGCAGCGTCATGCGCTTCAACGGTTGCCACGAAACGCAGCGTTGAACTTCGCTAGGCTTCGTTCGCCTCGCGAATCAAGGGCTCCATCGTCTTGGTGTTGCGTTCCACGGCCAGCACCACGGTCCGTTGCTCCAGACCATCCGCGCTGGAAGCCGTGGCCGGGATCACCTGGCGGCAATTCGGCAAGCTGAATCGCATGGTGAAGGTGCCATCTGGACGCAGCTTTACCGGCTCACCGTGAACCGTCACGCGAGCGCCAGGTTCGGTGGCGCCGAAGATCAACAGTTCCGCGTCGAGATCGAAATAGAACGCGTGATCGCGGCCCAACAGGCCTTCAACGCCCGCACTAAATCGACCGACCAACGGCGCGCTGATCGGGCGGCGCAGGCGTTCTTCGAGCAACTCTTGCAGCTCCACGTTCGGCGATTCGCTGGAATACCCGGCGCTCATGGCGAAAATGCGGTCGACGTTTTCCGCCAGGTCGCTCCAATTGCGGTCGATCGCGTCACTGGAACCAGGACGCGGCGTCTGCACGGTATTGCTGCGGGCCAAGCTGTAGAACCGTCCCGAAGCTGCGCGATACCCGATTTCCATCCGGTAGGACTTGGGGGGATCGGGGACGTCGATGTACCAGTTGTTCACGCCGCCATGAATTTCGATGTGGCGAACCATGGTTTCCGACTCGGGCATCGTGGCTGAGAGTTCGGAGACCTCATAGAGCCGCAGCACCGGCTTGGCGGTGTGCCATTCCTGGCCCAGCGCGGCACGAGCGCGTTCGACCGTGGGACGGGCCAACTCCCAATGGGCGTGCAGCCAATACGGGTCGCGGACCATGACCGTCAAACGATCTTTCTTGACCGCCACGCGCGTCTCGGGCTCATCCGAGCCGGTGGCCAGATCGCGGAGACGAATCGACGCCGCCTGGAGCTGGCGCAATTGCTCCGCGACACGGCGGGCGCTTTGTTTGACTTGGGGGCCTCCATCGCCGTTGCGGACGATTTCGCCCGGGGCGTCGATCCGCCGGCGATTAGCCGCTTGCGCGGCCGCCTGGCCGTTGCGGCGTGCGGTGGCCTTCTTACGCGCGGCCTTCATCAGGGCCTGGATCAATTGATCCTTACGCATGCCGTGCCAGCCGGGAACTCCCCGCTGCTTGGCCATGCGGGCGAGATCTTTACACGTCTGTCGGGCGAGTGTGTCGGCAGTCATGAATGGCTAAGTCCCCGGATTGCTGGCCGATGACGCGGCCGTGGCCGGTCATGGCGTGACGATTACGCCTGGAATCGTCCGTGACTTTTCCGCACACGAACCGCCGCCCCCCTTTCCCTAGGAGACAACGAAAACGCTGCCCAACGCACGCTCGGAGACCTCTGCTCGCCCGTTCCGACACCCACCACTACGATCCGACGGAAACAAAAGTTTTTGCCCGTCAAAAGTCCGCGAGGCGCGTATACATCAATCAGGCCGATTGTAACTAAAATTACTGCGAATTGCAACGCAATGGGGGGTATGAAGCCCTCCTTCCGGACTCACCTGCGATTCGTAAGTTCATAGCGATAAGCCCTTTAAGTAATGTGCATCTTTCATTAGCAAAACTTGTTTTCCCTCAGCGCGGGGGGTGGTCGGGGTTCGCGCAACAGGGTTGCGTCGCGCATTCCCGTTTGGCGGCAACCCACCGCGGCGATGATCGACGCAACCAATTACTTCCCAGCATGTTACGACGACATCTTGACTTTGTGAAAAAAAACACGAATTATGCCTTCGGGGCGATTGACACTCCCTCCAGCCCCGTTTAGATTAACGCCTTTTAAGGTTCCTGGATTACCCATCTTTACGCTCGGCTCGGTCGCAAGCGATTACGCTATGCCGACTTAGGGCGGATCGTCGGGGTGTTTGATCGCGGCGAATCGGTCGTGGCACTCCTGAAAACAGGAGGCGTTGCGGTGCCCGACTCCCCTTCACCGTTGTCGCTCGGCTTTGCCTGGGCGTACCGAATTTTGGCGGTGGCGGCGGAGATGGTGTTGCCTGGCCTGCTGGGAAGCTGGTTGGACGGGCGACTGGGAACGCAATTCCTCGCGTTATTGGGTTTTGGCCTCGGCATCACCTTGGGCATCTGGCACTTGTTACTGATGACCCGGTCCCATGCTCGGGAGCTGAGCGAGAAGCACAGCTTTCGAGACGAAGAGACAGACGAGCGACGACCGTGACCGAATCGGCCCTACAGCCCACGCGAGGCCTCTCCAGCCTGCGGTCATGCGCGCTCTTGATGGCGATCGCACTGGTTGTCTTCACGGCCATTGCCGCGCTGGTGAATGGCAATCGCTTTGCCGCCGCGGGCGTGAACGCCGCGCTGGTCGCCGGGTTGCTGGTTTCGCTCGGTATGTTCGCCGCACTGTGGATTTCCAATCTGGCGCAGCGTGATCGCAAAGCCATTCATTATGGTCTCGCCGCGCAGCTTGTTCGCTTGGCCTGCCCGTTGATCGGGGCCTTCGTTGTGGAGGCGCTCAATCCCACGCTGGCCGAAGCTCGATTGTTTGGCTGCGTGCTGGGCATCTATCTCCCCGCGCTGCTGGTCGAAACCTGGCTGGCGGTGCGGATGATTTCGCCGACCAACCCAAGCGAGGTGCGCCATGGCTGATCCCGTGCTGCACATCAAGGACTCGTACTTCTTCGAAGTGCCGAAGTTCCTGTACCCGCATCCCTACGCAGAAATGGGCGACGTCCCGGAGTTCTTGCGCAAAGCGCACCCGGACGCCACGCTCGACGAGTTCAATCACGACCTGGCTGGGAAAATCATCATCCCGCAGCCGTTCGGAACACTGAAGAATCTGTACACGAAGGTTCCATTTAGTGAAGGCGGCGGCTTCGCGATCTCCAAGTTCATGATCTTGGAACTGGTCGTCGCGGTTTTCATGGTGGTGCTGTTCACTTGGTTGGCAGGCCGCATTGCCGGCGGACAACGACCGAAAGGTCGCATCGCCAACATGTTCGAGGCGGCGCTCATCTACATGAAGGAGCAGGTCGCCGAGCCTGCCATCGGGCACCACGACGCGCACAAGTTCGTCCCGCTGCTGTGGACGATGTTCTTCTTCGTTTTGTTCTGTAACCTGCTGGGCATGGTCCCGTGGCTGGGCAACCCGACCGCTGCCTTCGGCATGACCATCGCGATGGCCTGTGTGACGTTCTTTTCGGGCCTGGTGATGGGTAGCAAGCAACTCGGCATCTTGGGCTACTGGAAGAATCAGGTGCCCCAGTTGGGGCTGCCCATCTACATTGCCATCTTTGTTGTGCCGTTGCTGTTCGGTATCGAAGTGCTCGGCTTGTTCATCAAGCATGGTGTGCTGGCGATTCGATTGCTCGCCAATATGGTGGCCGGACACTTGGTATTGCTCGCGATTTTGGGAATCGCGGTTGCCGCAGCCGGCTCGCCTCTCTGGTACGGCTGGTACGTGGCCGCTCCGATCAGCATTTTGGGCTCGACCGCCTTCAGCTTGCTGGAGTTGATG
>JALHLM010000409.1 GCA_022844585.1 Pirellulales bacterium
GCCGTGCTGCATCATGGCGAGACGCCGGAACGCGTCACGGTGCCGGACTACGCGCATCTGCTGCCGGAAGGGATTCGCAAGTTCACCACCAAGGGCGTGTACGACATGGACGAAACGACGCACCTGTCGTTCATCCAAGGGAGCGGCCACGGCGGCTCGCACCCGCACCTGGCGCACGAATTCGTGATGTCGATCGTGGAAGGCCGCGCCCCGCGTCCGGACGCCGCGACCAGCGCGAACTGGACGCTGGTCGGGATCTGCGCCCATCAGTCCGCCATGAAGGGCGGCGAGAAGATTCAGATTCCGGTGTTTTGACGCGGAATCTAAAACGCGACATCAGCGCGACACTAGCCCGTAGCGCCAGCGAGAGCGAGAAGACTTCGCGTGCCGGTTAGGATTAAACTCTCGGTTGCTTGTTTAGAGAGCAACTGAGAGTTTCGTCTCGATCAGTATGCCCCGTTAACTCTCCCTCGCTGGCGCTACGGGCTAGTGTTGGCTTGACGCCGCCGTTACAAACACAGTCTCATGCGTTTCGAAAGGGAATACTCATGCGACTCGAAGGCAAAGCGGCGGTGGTGACCGGGGGCGGGAGCGGGATTGGGCAGGCGATCGCCTGGGCCTTGGCCGCCGAAGGATGCAAAGTGATGGTCGCCGGGCGCGGCAAAGAGCAGCTCGCCGAGACTGCGGCGAAGCAATCCTCGATTCTGACTTGCCAGGCCGACGTCGGGAATCGCGAGCAGGTGGCCGCGCTCTTTCAAGAGGCCGGCTATCGACTCGGACAGATTCACATCCTGGTCAACAGCGCCGGCATCAACGTACCGAAGCGGATGATGCACGAGTTGAGCGGCGAAGATTGGGACCGAATGTTCGCCATCAACGTGACCGGCGCGTTCAACTGCATGCGCGAAGTGCTGCCGCAGATGCGGGAGCGCCGGGACGGCGTGATCATCAACATCTCGTCGACGTCCGGCAAGCGCGCGAGCTTATTGGGAGGCGTGGGCTACAACGCCTCGAAGTTCGCGATGACGGCGCTCGGCACGAGCGTCGCATTGGAAGACGGCCGCAATGGCGTACGCGTCACAACGATCTGCCCGGGCGAAGTGGAGACGCCGATCTTAAAGAACCGGCCCACTCCGCCGACGGCCGAACACCGGGCGCGGATGCTGCAACCGGAAGACGTCGCCGCCGCAGCGCTGATGGTGGCCTGCCTGCCGCCGCGGGCGAATGTGGCCGAGCTGATTATCAAGCCAACGACGCAGGACTATGCGTAGTCGCTACTAACCCGAAGCGCCAGCGAGGGGGAGAAAACGTTTCATCTAAGCGCATCACGGCGCTGAGAAGCGACGTCCTCTCCCCCTCGCTGGCGCTTCGGGTTGATGTGGTCGATCGCCCATTAGCGGCCGGGCAGTCTTAACTTGCCGGCGGTTGCGTCGAGCCGGAACATTTGCACGCAGACGGGGGACGGCACTTCCAGGTCCTGCCCCGTAGCGGTTAGCTTGCCGGTTTCCAGGTCGATCTTGAAGATGCGGATCGTGTCGGAGTCCTGGTTCTCGGCCAGCAGGAAGCGGCCCGTGGGATCGATGGCGAAGTTGCGGGGCGTCTTGCCGCCGGTCTTTTCGTGGCCCATCGGCGTGAGTTTGCCGGTGCCTTTTTCGACCGAGAACATGGCGATGCTGTCGTGCCCGCGGTTCGAACCGTAGACCCACTTGCCAGTCGGGTGGACGTGAATGTCCGCGGTGCTGTTGCCCTCGTGGCCGCCTTCGGGAAGCGTGGAGACCGTGTCCAGCTTACGGAACGTGCCTGCCTTGCCGTCGTAGGCAAGCGCCGTGATCGTGGAATCCAGTTCGTTGATGACGTACGCGTGGTTACCGCTGGGGTGG
Organism: Pirellulales bacterium; assembly: GCA_022844585.1. Taxonomy (GTDB): domain Bacteria; phylum Planctomycetota; class Planctomycetia; order Pirellulales; family JALHLM01; genus JALHLM01. The sequence goes on from JALHLM010000409.1 coordinate 1,881, forward strand.
AAAGCAAAATGCCGCGGGCCAGCGCCGGGGGCCAGGTCCACTTCCGGCTGCAATTCATGCGGGCCGACCGCGCCGAACTTCGGGCTATAAAGGTAAATCATCAGCTTATCGAGCCCCAGGTCGGCGACGACCACGATGCGGTTCGATTCGTCGATCGTCACCGAATGCGCGTGCGGGCCGGATTGGCGCTGCGGATTGACGCTGCTTCCCTCGTGCTTAATGACCGGTAGCGGCACAGCGATCGTGCCGTCTCGTTTGATCGGGGCCACGGTCAGGCTGCCGCCGGAATAGTTCGCACAGAACAGCGTGCGACCTGTCTGGTCGATCGCGACGTGACACGGCGCGCCGCCGTCGGTGGGTTGCTCGTTGAGTTTCGTCAGTCCGCCGTCCGGATCGATCTTGAACGCTGCCACGCCGCCGCCGGGTTGTCCTTCGTATTCCTCGATCTCACTGACGGAATAGAGATACTCGTTGCCGGGCGCAATCGCCAGGAAGGACGGATTTTTCAGTTCGGCGGCCAGTTCGACCGGCGACATCTCGCCGGTTTCGAGGTCGAGCTCGCTGCGGTAGATACCTTTGCTCTTACCGTCCGTGTATGTGCCGATGTAAACCCGCGCTTTGCCGCCGCTCACGTTGCGTCTCCCTCGACGAGAACCTTGGGCCCGGGCGTCCGCGCCGAGCGACGCGAGCATCAGGAATAATACGAGCCGCACCGACCATTGTTGCCAAGCCGCCATCGTGTGCCTGCCGTTTCGAGAGGGAGGGGTCGTGTCCAAGCCATCATACTAGCTCGACGCGCGAGCCAAGGGGAGTGGACGGGAGCGCTTACCGGTTCGATTTGCCAGGAATCGACGTCAGCGCCCGTCGTTCGCTCACACCTTCGACATGATCAGCGTGATGTTCTGGCCGCCGAAGCCGAAGCTGTTCGACAGGGCGTGTTGGCATTTGGCCGGACGGGCTTCGTTGGGAATGTAGTCGAGGTCGCAGTCGGGATCGGGCGTTTCGTAGTTCGTCGTCGGCGGCAGAACCTGGTCGCGGAGGGCGAGCAGGCAGATGATCGCCTCCGTCGCGCCAGCCGCGGCGATCAGGTGCCCCGTCATGCTCTTAGTGCTGGAGACCGGAATCTTGTACGCCTGCGCGCCGAAGGCTTGCTTGATGGCCAGCGATTCGACGCGATCGTTCACCGCGGTGCTGGTGCCGTGCGCGTTGATGTAATGAATCTGGTCGCCGTTGAGCTTGGCGTCTTGCAGGGCCATCTTGATGCAACTAATCGCGCCGCGTCCTTCGGGATGCGTGTCGGTGATGCGGAAGGCGTCGGCCGTGGAGCCATAGCCGGTGAGCTCGCCATAAATCGTCGCGCCACGGGCTTTCGCGCGCTCGTATTCTTCGAGCACCACCATCGAGGCCCCTTCGCCGAGCACGAAGCCGTCGCGATGCATATCGAACGGCCGCGACGCTTTCGTGGGATGCTCGTTGTTCGTGCTCAGGGCGGTGAGCAGATTGAAGCCGGTCACGCCGAAGGGGTGAATCATACTGTGCGCGCCGCCGGAGAGCATCACGTCGGCTTCGCCGCGGCGAATGATTTCGGTCGCTTCGCCGATGGCCTGACTGCTGGCGGCGCAGGCGGTGAGGCAATTCGAGTTCGGCCCCTGGGCGTCGAACAGCGAGGCCAAATGCCCGGCGGGCATGTTCGGCTCTTGCTCCAGTTCGGAGATGGGGTGCATCTCGCGCAGGCCGGTCTGCGTAAACTTCACCATATCGAGCTGATCGCCATCTTCCATCGCGGCGAGCATCATCTTGGTGAACCGGCCGAAATCCTGTTGGCCTTCGCCGCAGCCGAGATAAACGCCAAACCGCGTGGGATCGATCGCTTGATCCAGTACGCCCGCATCGCTGACCGCTTGTTTGGCGGCGCCCACCGCAAAATGGGTGTGTCGCCCTTGATAACGCCAACGCTCCGGGTCTTCCCCCACATCGGCGATGGTCCAGTTGCGGACTTCGGCCGAGATCTTGGTCGGAAAGTTGCTGGCGTCGAACAGAGTCGTGTAACCGACGCCCGAAGCGCCGCGCTGCAGATTCTGCCACAACTCCTCGACCTTGGTCCCCAGAGGAGTGACGCAGCCCATGCCAGTGATCACGACGCGACGCATGAGATTGGTTGCCTGGACCAGGTTTCGTGGGAAAGCGGCGTCGAGGAAGTTATCCAATGATGAATGCAGAATGATGAATGAGGAACAATCTTGCACGCGTTCTGTTCATCATTCCGCATTCATCATTCATCATTCGCCTTCCTTCTCAACGCTTCCAACCCCGGGGGATAAGGCAACAAGTTGCCGTCCGCGCCGCGGCCGACGTCGAAGACGCCGAGGAGTTTGAGCGTGAAGACGAAGTTTTTCGGCTCGAAGGAGCGGCGTTGGCGGCCGGCGTCGTTCAGATGGGCGAAGACGATTTCGCCCTCCGCCTGCAGCCGATCGCCGACGTGGCTGGTGACCTTCACCATCGCGCCGTCATCTTGAATGTACTCGATCGTGGCCGTGTAGGTCAGCGTCTCGCCGGGGCGCGCCGGGCCGTGGAACGTCAGCTTCGGGATTTTGGCCAGAATGACCTTTTCCTCGAACGCCCGGGCTTCGCCGACCAGCAGCCCGCCGGTCTGGGCCAGCCCCTCGATGATCAGCGACCCCGGCATCACGGGGTAACCGGGAAAATGGTCGTGGAGGTGCTCTTCGGCCAGGGAGAGGTTCTTAATCGCCACCGCGCGCCGCCCGCTCTCGAACTCGGTAAAGCGGTCGATCCAGATCCAACGCATAGGGGCGAATCGAAGGGCGGAGGGGGATTCCGGGACGGTCCAGGATCAGTCGTCGTACAAGCCCAGGGAAGGCCACCGCAGACTTTCGCCAATGGGACCGACTGCGAGGGCCTTCCCTGGGCTTAAAGCCAAAACGCAATTGCTCTGTGGCCGATCCTGGGCCAAAAAACGCGGCATTCCGCGTCAAAAAGGGTGGCTAACGGGGCTCGAACCCGTCACCTCTGGAACCACAATCCAGCGCTCTAACCAACTGAGCTATAGCCACCACGTGTGCGAAGTCCTTCAATATAAGAAGGAGAGGCGACGGGTCAAGACGGTTCGGGGCGAGGGCAGTGTACTTACAGTGTGGTGCTGCTAGGTAGCCTAGGGATTAGGCCGGGTTTTGATCTCAATGCTGCCGTCGGATCTCATTTCTTGATAGGTGCCATCTGCGCGAACCATCTTGCGCATTTCTAGGTTGAATCGCCTGACAAATCGCTCGCGCATGCTCCATTTCTGAAAGCATTCTTGATGCATGGCGCTATCATGGTACGGTGCAAACCGATCTTGGTCGTTTTCGATGAACGCCGTAGTGGCCACGATAATATCCCCGTCTTCGATTGCCCGATCGCAAATTGAACACGTCGTCAGACCTGGAATGATTTCTGCCATATGAACCTCTGGCGATTGCCGTTTCGTTCATCCCCTCAGTCGGTCATGTCCAATCAATTTGGTGCTGGCGGAACGACCGGCCTAGTGAAGTTGAAAGGACGCCATTCTGACGACGGGAAGTAACATCAGGGCAAGAAAGAGCATGACGGATAGGACAAACAAATAGCTGCCGGGCGGAGTGCGCCTGGGGCGCTGGCTCCTTGTCTCCGGCGACCGATACGGGTTGTCGTCCACGGCAACTATTCGACGCTTCAATGCACGGAAAGGCCCGATACGTTGGACGCATGCCCCTGCTCAGCGATGGCGCAGCCGTTGACTGCGCCCGGCGTGATCTATCCCGGAATCCAAATCTTCCCTGCCTGAATTACCTCGCAGCCAAGCGGCAATGACATTGCCGTGGACGACGTCGTGAAAAAGGCGAGGCCTTTGTA
>JALHLM010000410.1 GCA_022844585.1 Pirellulales bacterium
TTGCTGTTCAAGGCGACGATTTTCTTCGAGGCGCTGTGCAGCAACTGCAAATACAGCCGGTCGCCGTCCACGAGTGGCGTCGACGTCATGCCGAATTGAATGTCGAACTGGCCGTACTCTTTCTGGACGTCCATCCGCCAGACTTCATTGCCGGCGTAGTCGAAGCAAACCAAGTCGCCCGTGCCGGCGAACGCCCAGATGTGCTCGCCATCCGTCGAGGGCGAAGGCGAGGCCGAATTCCCTTCCCCGCGCATGACCTGGTTGTTGCCGGTGCCGACGGTGCGGCGCCACACTTCCTGCCCCGTGGTCGTATCGATGCACAGCAGCAAGATATCCTTGTCGGCCGCGGAGACGACGAACATGCGATCGCCCCACGCCACGGGCGTCGCGCCGGCCTGGCCTGGCATCGGCAACTTCCAGGCGACGTTTTCGGTCGTGCTCCAGCTCTCCGCCAGGCCAGTTTCGTTGCTCACGCCGTTGTTCAGCGGGCCGCGCCAGTTAGGCCAAGGTTCCGCACCGGCCAAGGGACAAATACCGATGATCATTAACCAAACGGCCATCCGGCAACGGGTGCGAAAAGGCATCGAGCGGCTCCGGGGCGGGCAAAAAGTGCGGCAGGAAGTGACGGGCGGCACGTGTCAATTTCGCCGAGTGGCCGAATCCGGTCAATATCCCACGCCGGGGCATTCGTACGCGTGGCGGTCGCTCGGGCAAATCCGGCATGTTATCCTGAATATGCCGCCCGCCTGAGTTTCCCACCAGACACACTGCGAGCTTCCGCGATGCTTCCCTGGATCTGCCTGATCGCACTCTGCGCCGAGGTCGGCACAAACGTCTTGAATTGGAGCACAACGCCGTTCGACTCCGCGACGTTGCCACCATCGATCGGCACGACGTTGACCGTTGACGAACTGCGCGACCTCGAAGCAGCGTCGCCGACGACGCCGTACGACAAGTTAACCTGCGGCGTCCGCGCGCCCGACGGCGCTCTCTGGGTCGGCAGCCCGCATGGATTGATGTTGCTGAGCCCGCAGGCCGAACGCTGGCGCCTATTTCATTCGCCCCGCTGGTTGCCGTCGGACGACGTGCGAGGCATCTTCCTGGCGGCCGCTGCGCCGGACGGCAGTTGCCGCGTCATTGTCGACACCACGGTTGGCGCGGCGGCATTGACCGCCACGTCCACGACCTTGGACGCCAAGATGGAGGAAGTTCAAACCAACCTGCGGCGCTGGCATGTGCGACATGGGCTGGTTGCCGAAATCCGCCTCGAAAAACCTGGCGACGTCGCGGCCGGATATGTCCAGCCTTCCAGCGACAACGACGGCCTGTGGACCAGCATGTACGTGGCCGGAGAAGCGTTTCGCTATGGCGCTACGAAGAGCGAGGACGCCAAACGCAACGCCCGCCAATCGCTGGAAGCGTTGATGTTTCAGGAACGGATCACCAAGATTCCCGGCTTCGTGGCGCGGAGTTTCGTGCCGATCGACGACGATCCCAAAAAGTACGGCGGCGAATGGCACCGCTCGTCGGACGGCAAGTGGTGGTGGAAGGGAGACACGTCGAGCGACGAATTGGACGGCCACTACTTCGCTTACGCGGTGTACTACGACCTCGTGGCGGACGAGCAGGAACGCGAGGAAATTCGCGGCTATGTCACGCGCATCACCGATCACATCCTCGACCACGGCTACTACTATGTCGGCCCGCCCGGCACGCCAACCACCTGGGGCGTTTGGGCTCCAGAAAAGCTGAATCATGATTTGGAATGGATCGCCGACCGCGGTTTGAACTCGTTGGAGATGCTCTCGCACCTCAAGGCGGCCGAATACATGACCGGCGCGCCGCGTTACACGGCGGCGCTCAAGCATCTGATCGAGCATGAGAGCTACGAGATGAACACGGTGCTGCAAAAGATCACCTGGCCGCTGAACCACGTCAATCACAGCGACGACGAGTTAGCGTTCCTGGCATACTATCCGCTGTTGATGTACGAACGCGATCCGGCGTTGCGCAAAGTCTATCTGGCCAGCCTGGAGCGCTCCTGGCAAATCGAGCGACCGGAGAAAAGCCCGCTCTTGAATTACATCTATGCCGCGGGCCGTCAGGCCAGCCATTGGCCAAAGCCGCAAGAGCGTCCGGCCGAGGCGCATCTCGAACCCGCGAAGTATGACCGCGACGCCTGCCTGGCCTGGTTCCACGACGTGCCCGTCGACACGATTGGCTATTCCATGACCAATAGCAATCGCCGTGACGTGGCGCTGCGACCCTACGCAAGCCGCGGCGATCGCAAGCTCTCGGTCGACGCATTGCCGACCAGCGAACGCCGCGTCATGAAATGGAACGGCGATCCCTTCGAACTCGACGGCGGCAGCGGCGGCCTGGAACGGGACGACGGCACCTTCATCCTGCTCCCCTACTGGATGGGCGTTTATCACCGTTTTCACGAGTAGTTCGTAAACCGGTGGTTGGCGTTCCCTGCCGGTTTGGTTTCCACTGCCGGCGACGTACTATTGGGATATGAGCCCCAAGCCTCGCATCCTGATGTGCCCGCCGGATTTCTATGGTATTGAATACGAAATCAATGCCTGGATGAGCCGCGCGCGGCCGGCCGAGAGCGCCGTGGCGCGCGAGCAGTGGGAAGGCCTGCGTCGCACGCTGGAGACAGCCGGCGCGACGATTTCGCTGGTAGAGCCGCGTCCCGGATTGCCGGACCTGGTCTTCACGGCCAACGCGGCGATCATCTATCGCGACCTCGCCGTGCTGGCACATTTTCGTCATCGCGAGCGCCAAGGAGAGCAGCCGTGCTTCGAAGCCTGGCTCGCCGGACACGGCTTTCGCGTGGAGCGCGTGCCGGACGACGTGTACTTCGAAGGCGCCGGCGACGCGCTCTTTTGCGGCGACACGTTGTTCGCCGGCTATCGTATGCGCAGCGACGCGCGCGGGCACCAGCGGATCGGCGAGTTGCTCGGCTGCCGTGTGATTCCGCTCGAACTCGTCGATCCCTACTACTACCACCTCGATACTTGCTTCTGCCCGCTCCAGCGCGACACGGCGATCTACTTTCCCGGCGCGTTCGACGACTATGGCCGCCAAGTGTTGCGTGAACTCGTTCCCACGTTGATCGAAGTCGAAGAAGCGGAAGCCCGGCGGTTCGCCTGCAATGCGGTCGTCGTCGGCAAGACGGTCGTGACCAACACGGGCTGCACGAAGTTACATCAGCAACTCTCGGAGCGTGGCTTCACGCCACGCGAAACGCCGCTCGATGAATTCGTCAAAGCCGGCGGCAGCGCGAAGTGCCTCACACTACGGCTGGATGGCGAAGAAGCGGCGGCTTGGAAGGTTCGAGTTTGAAGTTTTAAGTGTTCAGTTTTCAGTGAGGACGCTAGACGTCGTCGAGCGGCAGGATTTCGATGGATGCGCCGGCTTCGTAGTCTTGGTCGCCGGGCGGAAAGTGTGCCAGGGCGTTCGCGCCCGCCATCGCGCGGAGGTCGCCGGAACCTTGTGACGATAGTGGCGTTACCTGCAGGCCATCGTTGTTCCATGTGTACCGCGATGGCACGTACGCCGCGCGCGGCCCGCGTTGCCGGTACGGCGCGGTGAGCATCGCGCGTAGCATGCGTGGTTCGACGTCGATCTCGCCTTGATAGCGCCGAATCGCCGGGCGCACGAAAAGCAGAAAGCAAACCAGGCTGCTGACGGGATTGCCGGGCAGGCCGAACACGAGTTTGTCCTGCTCGCCGCGCAACACGCCGAACCACAGCGGCTTGCCCGGCTTGAGCTGCACTTTGTGAAAGATTTCCACAACGCCCAACTCGCGCAGAATGCCGGGCGTTAGATCCAAATCTCCAGCCGAAACGCCGCCGGAAATCAGCAGCATGTCGGCGTCCAGGCCCTCGCGGATCAATGCCGAGAGCTTCGCGGGATCGTCAGGACCGATCGGCAACTCGCGCGCAACGCCGCCGGCGCGATGAATCGCCGCAGCCAACATCGGTCCGTTCGAGTTGCGAATCTGGCCAGCGCGCGGCACGTCTTGATGGGGCACGAGCTCGTTTCCCGTCGACAGCACCGCCACCGTGGGACGCCAACAAACCTTCACGGTCTCCCGCCCGACTTCCGCCAGCAAACCGATCTCGATGGAGCGCAAACAGCGTCTCGCGGCGATGACTTCGTCGCCGACTCGCATCGCGGCGCCTCGCCGAACGATGTTTTGCCCCACGCGCAATGTTGAATCGTCGATCCGCACACGGCCTTGTCCTTCGCCAGCCACAGCTGTCGTGCGCTCGACCATCACCACGGCGTCCGCTCCGATCGGCAGTGGTGCTCCTGTCATGATTCGCGTTGCCTGCCCGGCGCACAAAATGTGATTCGGCCACATTCCGGCCATCACCGTTTCGATGACTTCCAACTCGCCCACGCCGTTCGACAAGTCTTCTGCGCGGACGGCGAAGCCATCGACGATCGTTTTGTCATGCGGTGGCGAGTCGATATCGGTGGCAACCGCCTCTGCGGTCACGCGCCCCAGCGCACGGTGTACCTCGGCCCATTCCCAGCCGCCGAGCGGCGCATACTGGGCCACAAGTCGGGATGCTTCGGCGACGGAGATCAGGTGATGGCTCATCTTTTCTGTATCGAAATCGGATCCAGTTCGCTCTACGTATCGAGTATATCCAATCCCAGCACGTCGCGTTACACTGCGACGCATGGGCACGCGCGAAGAACTTGCCGCCGCCGCGACGAAGCACCTCCGCCGCGCTGATCCGGTGATGCGCGATTTGATTCAACGCGTCGGGCCGTTTCAGTTGAAGACCGATCGCCAGCGCTTTCACATGTTGGCCTGCTCGATCGTCTCGCAGCAACTTTCGGTGAAGGCCGCGCGGACGATTCGCGATCGACTGGTGACGCTCGCTGGCGGCGCGTTGCTGCCCGAGGGCGTGCTCAAGCTGGAAATCGAGCAACTCCGTGGCGTGGGGCTCTCGCGCAACAAGGCCGCGTTCCTGCATGATCTGGCCGCCGCCACCAACGACGGTCGGGTGAGCCTGACCAAGATCGGCCGTAAAGACGACGAGGCGATTATCGCCGAATTGATTCAAGTGAAAGGCGTCGGACGCTGGACCGCGCAAATGTTCTTGATGTTTTCGCTCGGCCGCCCCGACGTATTGCCCGTCGGCGATTTGGGCATTCGCGCAGCGATGCGGAACCTGTACGGCCTCGCCGAATTGCCGAACGAATCCGTGGCGCACGAGATCGGCGCGAAGTGGCGACCCTACGCTACGGCGGCCAGTTGGTATTGCTGGCGCAGCTTGGAGCTCCAGCCTAACGGCAAAGCCGTGTCGGCAAAAAAGTGAACGGAGATTTCTCCGCTCGCCCACCTCTTTCCCGCGCCCGTTCTCCGTATATTGACGGTGATGGCGAACCTCGGAACTTGTGACAGATAGGATCGCACCCATGAGCACTGAAAGCGACGCCGCGCCACCAGCGCCTGCGCCTGTGCCTGGCTCGACTGGCCGCGGTTGGCTCTGGCTGGGCATGCTCCTCTGCATTCTGCCGATTGCCGCATACGTCGTTCAGTTCAACATCCTGCAATGGATGTTCGTGCCGTGGTACATCCCGATTCTGGCCACGGCGGGCGCGGCCTGCGTGCTGGTGTCGGTAACGCGCCGACGCACGTGGCCGCGCTGGACGGCGCTGGTGCTCGTGACGTTGCTCGGCGGCTTTGAGTGGCTCATGTTAGGCGCGGCGGTGCGCTTGCCCCAAT
>JALHLM010000411.1:0-3373 GCA_022844585.1 Pirellulales bacterium
CGAATGACTTCTTCGTCCGTGGGATACGGCGAGACCAGCGCGGGGCGGAGCGGCATGGGGATTTCGTCCATGCGGTAGGCGGTTCCCGGGGCGCTGATGCCGGTGGCCGCCGTGGTGATATGGACCTTCGCGATGCGACTGGTGTGCGTCACTTTGGGGTCGAGCACGATTGTCGGGATGCGTTCCAAGTGATCGATCGCGGGTTGCGGCATCGTTGCGCCGGGATCCGCGCCCAGGATCAGCGCCGCATCGCAATCGCCGCGGACGAGGATGTCGATCGTGGAAAACTCGCCTGGGTTAAAGCGCGGGTAGCCCCGGCACATGTTCACGCCGAAGGGATAGCCTGTCGTGTATCGCATTACCACGTCGGCGCCGGTGACGTTGCCGTGCCCTCGCATCGGCATGGCGACGAACTTGGTGAAGGCGTTCATCTCGGCCGCCAGCATCAGCACGGACGCGGAGTTCATGTGCTTGCCGCGGGTCATGGACAAGCCCATGCCGAAGAAGATGACGCCGAACTTGGCGCGCTTCATCCGGTCGACCAGATCATCAAGGACTTCCAGCGAGACACCGGCTTCGGCCGCGATCGCGGGATTGACCGGTTGCCCTTTGATCATGGCGCGGAGCGCGGTGATCAGCTCGAAATCCTTGCCGGGGCGAATCTGCAGGAAGATGTCGGCCGCCTTGGCGCTCATCGTCTCGCGGATATCGACCAGGACCATCGTGCGGGCTTTGCGGCCCTGGGGAAGGTATTTCCCCTTCTGCATGATGGTGTACTTGGTGAAATGCCGGGGGTGGCATTCGGCGGGGTTGCCGCCCCAATAGATGATGAAGTCGGCCCGATTCTTGATTTCGCCGAGCGTGCAAGTGACCTTTCCGCCCAACTGAGCGGCAATCTCGGTGGGACCGTGTCACAACGAGGTGTGACTGTCGATCACGCCTCCGATCAATTCGGCCAGATGGACCGATTCGCGCTGCGCTTCGCAGGTGATATTGCTTAGCCCGTAGACGAGCGGCATATCGGCGCGATGCAAATAGTCGGCGGCCACTTCGATCGCTTCGTCGACCGTGGCGGGCTGGCCGTCGATCAGGGCGTCGGGATAGTCATGCGCGGCAGTGTGGTTTTTGAACCAGGCCTGCCCCAGGCTGCACGCCGCCTTGGTTTCGACGATCTTTTCGCCATCGGCGTGCAGTTCGATGTCGTCGCACACGCACCCGCAGAAGGTGCAGGTGGCGTTCTTGACGATCGTCAGACCCGCGCTAGCGCTCGGCATCGCGTTCGCTTTCGTGCTGTTGGTCGCCCGAACCGGGCGGGACGGTAAACGTTCAGCCGAGCTCGCGGCCGACGCAACTGCCGCGAATGCGCTGCGGCTGAAAGCGGCCCGGCTCGATTTCTTTCCAGGAGGGAATGTCGGCGCTCGGTTCGAACGCGGCATCTCTGTTAGTCATGATTCTGTCCTTATCTTCGTGCATCGCTCCGACACTAGCCCGTAGCGCCAGCGAGGGGGAGAGGACATGGTGTACAAATCGAAATCAAACTCTCAGTTGTGTCGGTTCGAAGCAACTGAGAGTTTCATCTCAAACGCTGAGCATCGTCAACTCTCCCTCGCTTGCGCTACGGGCTAGTTTGCCAACTCCACTTCCACTTCCCAACCCTTCGAGGTCGGCATGCCGGTGCCGTCGGTGATCTGGCCCATCAATTTGCAGGTCGGCGGGCCGTAGACGACGAAGATCATGCCTGACGGCACTTTTCCTTCCTTGCAGGTGAACATCGCTTCGCCGGTTTCAGATTTCACGCGGACCTGGTTCCCCGCGGCGACGCCGATCTCCCGCATGTCGTCCGGATGCATCGTGATCGTCGTGGTCATCGCGATGTACTCGGGATGATCTTTGCCGATGTTGATCTGTTGCCCTTGCTTCGTGGTCCGGCCGGCGTTCATCAGGAAGCGTCGCGCCGTCATCATGGTCCTCGCCTGGGCGGAATGGGTCACTGGAACACCCCCAGCTTAGTGGTGCGAGGCCCGGCATTCAAGCGTGATACGGCGGTTTCGTCGCCCCCAAGCCTTCACGCCGACGAATCGCGCCGCCCAGTTTGTTCGCAATTCGAGCCTCTAGTCCTGGCCAACGCCGCGCCGGAAGATAATTGCCACGATGCCATCCATCACATTAGCTTCCCGCAACGAACAGGACACCGACCGACTCGGGGCGGCGCTGGCCGCTCGTTTGACGGCCGGGAGCGTCGTCGCGCTGGAGGGTCCGCTCGGCGCCGGCAAGACCCGGCTGGTGCAAGGCTGGGCCGCGGCGCTCGGCATCGACCCGAAGGATGTCTCCAGTCCCACGTTCGTGCTTTGCCACGAGCATCACGGCCGGCTGGACCTGTACCATTTCGACGCCTACCGAGCCAAAGGCCCGGCCGAGTTCTGGGACCTGGGGATCGACGAGTATTATGACGCCGGCGGCATCGTCGTCATCGAGTGGGCGAGCCGCGTGGCGGAATGCTTGCCGGCATCGCGTTGGGAGATCGCCATCGACGTCGTGGGGCCGGACGAACGCCGGTTTCGGATCACGACCGTGGGCGACGTTGATGCCGCGGCAATGGCTCGGCTCGAAAAGTCTTATACTAGCGACACCAACCGCCACACCAGCCCATAGCGCCAGCGAGGGGGAGAGGACATTGATGATCGCTCGACGTGAACGCCGGATCGACTTTCCGATTCGCCAAAAGTGTCTTCGATCGCAATTCCACGGTTTGCTTGGCGTATGTGTCTGGTTCATCACCAACGTCAACTCTCCCTCGCTGGCGCTACGGGCTAGTGTGGGGCGTGTCCGGACCATCGATTTCTGGGAAGTTAAACTCGCATGACTCAGTCGCGCTTCTTGTTGCTCCTGGTCCTGATCGCAGGCAGCGTGGTCGAGGTGGCCAGCGCTCAGCCAGCGTTTCCTGCGTTCACGGGCGAGTCCGTATACGTGCAGGGCACGGAGGACATCTACAATCCGGTGCGGGAGGCGATCCGCAAGATTGAGGCCAAGTCGCCGCGTCACTACTACGTCGTGGTGCTCGGTTCCACCGGCGAATGGAACAAGGAATCGGATGAGTTGACGGCGCAGCTGTTTCAGCAATGGCTCGCCGACGCCCAGGGCGCCGGCAAGAAGATCGACGCCGCCAACAGCGCCCTCGTTTTTCTGGCGATCGAGCAACGCTCAATATCAGTACGCGCCGGGCAGAATCTCCAGCAGAAGTACGGTCTAACCGCCGCCGTGTTGGATGGCGAGCTCGTGCAGCGGCATTTCGTGCCCGCCGCCCGCGACGGCGATGTGCCTGGCGCGCTGGTGACGCTGGTGGAGCAGATTGAAACTCGCATCACCGGGCAGG
>JALHLM010000411.1:3383-5734 GCA_022844585.1 Pirellulales bacterium
GGCCGCCAAGCATCAACTGGCCACGCGCACGCTGCCGATCGGCGCGGGCTCGTTGTTGTTGGTGGCGATCGCGGGCGGGGCAGGATTCTATTTCTGGCGCAATCGCCAGACGTACGGCAAGGCCAAGCTAGCGTTCGACGAGTTCAATCTGAAACTCATCAAGCTGATGGAGCAATGCGACTCCATCAAGCAGCAGCACCAACTGCTGCCTTACAGCGACAAGGATTTTACTGAGCCGATGTCGGGCGAAACCCTCGCCATGTACGACGGCGTGGAAACCAAGCTCGCGAAACTGCGCGAAACCTGGCTCACCCTGATGGACGTGCGAAATCAGATCGAAAAACTGCTCGCGACGAGCAGCACCGTAGGTGGAGACAATGTCAAAGCGGCGCGGCAGCTGTTGAAAGACAAGGGAGCGTTGCCCAACGTCGAGGAACTGTACGCCGAATGCCGGCGCGATCTGGAAACGCTCGGCAACGCGCACGAAGTCACCACGACTGCGGTCAAGAGCGCGCAGGCGGAGGCCGCGAAACTACCGGAGCGGATCCAATCGCTCACCTCCGCCGGGTTCAACGTCCGAGCCTACGAAGCGCAGCGTCAGGCCATCGACGCGCAGCTCGACGCCTTCGCCAGTCGGGCGACGGCCGATCCGATCGGCACTTTGAAAGCGATTCAAACGCTGCAAACGCGGCAAAAAGAAGTCGCGGACCGCATCTCGCTCCTGCTGGAACTTGACGCCGCCTGGCGCAAGGGTGGCGAGCGTCGCCAGCAAGTCGCCGCGCGCGTCGGCGAAGAACGCGCCGCGGGACTTCGACTCGACGAAACTGGCGGGAATCCGGACGAACCGATTTCAGCGGCCGAACGCAGTCTGAGCGCCGCGCGTGACGTGTTGCTGGCAGATCAGCCGGAAGCTGCGCCGGACAAACTGGCGGGCGCGGAGCAGAATTTTGATCTCGCCGTGTCGCTCGTTGAGCAAGTTCGCGCCGCGCGCGCGAAGTGCCAGCAAACGACGGAGTCCAGCGAAGCGGCGCTGGTTCAGGTGCGTGCCTCGTCGCCTCATGCACAAGCGCAACTGCAATCACTGGAGCGGGATTTCGCGAGCGACTCCTGGCAACCCGTGGCGCAGAACGTCGTCACGGCGCAGGAACTCGCGCAGGCGGCGGAGGCGGCCTTGGCGGAATCGAAATCGCTGGCGACCGATCAATCGCAGCGGTATCTAGCCGCGGCGGCCGCGCTCGACCAAGCGAACGCGGACATCGCCGACGCCGAGGGACGACTCACGGCGATTGGCGGGCGATTGCAGGAGTTAAACGCGCTCCGCGAGCAATGCGCCCAACAACGCGGCGCCTTGTTGGAATCAATGCGAAATCTGGAGAAGTACTTCTCCCAGCATGGCGAGACGATCGATACGCCGGCGCAGCGGTTGTTCGTCGAGGCGCGGCAGTTGGAGGAACAAGTCGTCGCCGACCTGGATTCGCCGCGACCGCATTGGCCCAACGTGAAATCGCGCTTGGATCGCCTCGCCGCGTCGATGGAAAGCGCGCGGACCGCGGCCGAAGCGGATGTCCGTGACCGCGCCGCATTCGAGGCCACGCTCAACGACGCAGAACGGCTTTCGTCACGCGTGGCCGAAACCTTGCGTACGCACTCGGCGGATCGACCGCGCGCGAATCAAGCGTATCGCGGCGCGGTGAACGCGCTCCAAGCGCTGCGCGGCAATCAAGGCAATTGGCAGCAGTTGCTGGCCCGGGCGACGAACGCCAAACAGGATTTGCAGAACGCCGAGCAATGGGCCACCGAGGACATTCGCCTGGCGGCGCAGGCGGCGCAAGCAATCTCGGAAGCCGAACGCGCCGTCGGCGCAGCGCGATCGTTCGTCGCCGCCGGCATCGCCGCCGACAGTGGCGTGGCGACGAGCACTTTGTCGGTCGCGCAACGCAGCTATGCCGCGCAACAATACGAGCAGGCCATCACCCAGGCGGCGTCGGCGGAGCAAAGCGCCCGGCAGGCGCTCCAGGCCGCCGAACAGGCCGCGCGGATGCGGCAGATGCAACAAGAAGCCGAGCGTCAACGTCGCCAGGCGGAACGTGGCGGCATGGGGCAAGTGGTGATTCCCAATCTGCCGAGCTTCAACTTCGGCGGCGGCTCAGGCTCGTCGTCCGGTCCACGTCAAAGCGTTTCGACCAGCAACTGGGGCGGCGGCGGGGGGATTTCCACCAGTTCCTGGTCCGGGGGGATCAGCAAGACGAAGTGGTAGAAAGTCCTTGTGGCGTTCAAGATTCCGTTGGAGCCAGAAGCGTCAGCGCCTGGAGCGCGCGGGAAACGACGTCGTTGCCGGCGCGCTCCAGGCG
>JALHLM010000412.1:0-2539 GCA_022844585.1 Pirellulales bacterium
GCCCGGCATGCTGCCGAGGCCGGCGTCGATTAGATCGGTGAGGATGTCGCGGACGCTTTTCTTCGTGAGATGCTGGAACCAGTTGATCTCGACGGCGGTCCAGCCTTTCAGATGCAGCGACGGGTAGGCGTCGTGCAACAGGCGGATGACGTTCACGTACCAGTCGTACTTCATCTGGTGATGCAGGCCGCCGACGATATGCATCTCGGTGCAACCGTTGTCGACCGCCTCCTGCCCGCGAGCGAGGATCTGCTCGTCGGACATGAGATACCCCTTGGGGTCGCGCAGATCGGACCGGAAAGCGCAAAACACGCAGCGATACACGCAAACGTTCGTGGGATTCAGATGCGTATTGATGTTGTAATACGCATGATTCCCATTCTTCCGCTCGCGCACGACATTGGCGAGCGCGCCAAGGTCATTGAGATGAACCTCGGGGCTGTAGAGATGGAGCCCGTCGTCGAACGTGAGCCGTTCGTTGGCGAGGACTTTTTCGCGGATGGAGTGGAAACGGGTGCTACAATCTGCCATCGAATCGGTCTCGACTTCCCAACGCAATTGGATGCTCACCGCTACCATGTTACCGAATGTTTCGGGATTCGTTAACTGGTTCGGTCGGAGCAGCTCAATTAGCCCTGATATTGCAGCCACAGGTAAACAAGCAACGTTTGAAGTGCGACCAACGCCGGCAGAATTAGAGCCGCCAACCATAACGCCACCGTGGTGCCGTGGATCAGTCTCTCGGCGATAACGTGGTCAACAGATTGTTCCAATTCGTCACGGACCTTGGTTAAATCAATTCCACCCTGCCGTGCCCCCTCGTGGCGGAATTGCGCGAGCGTATACTTTCGCACGGCCTCAAGCATTCGCGTTTGCAGCTTTCGGCGCAGCCAGCCAGCGTCCGCGCAATCGCCTATCAGGCTATGGACGGCGGATGTCAACATAGCTTCGGCTTGTCCTAGCGGAACACGCGCCATCCCTCGTTCGATGGTCCCTAGCGACACGTCAGGTGCATTTGTCGCTGCGATGCTCATGCGGTCAAATGTTGCGCGGACAAGCGAACCGCCCAACCGCAGTTTTCTCAACCCCTGTGCCATCGCAGCGGCCATCGCATGCTTGCCGCCAAGGTATACGCCGGCCACGATGGCCTCAGCCAAGGCGATCAGGGCCGCCCCTACCGGATAAGGCCAATAAAACGTCCGCAAGCAAAAGTAGGAACCGCCGGCAAATATCAACCCGGCGAGAACGAATCCGATCAGCACTCCGCAAAACGAACGGATAGCGACCCAAGAGAGATTCGCGAAATGCCCGCCAACAGCTCGAAAATCAACCTGCATTCGTCAGTTCTCACTGCTCAGGCCAGCGGAATTGTCGGCCACCATTGATTAACCAGAGAGGATTTCGTTCAGGCAGTCCGGTTCTTTAGGCAGTGGCGCGGCGAACAGCCAGCGGGTGTCGAGCCAAAAACCGGGCAGGACGGTCGAGCGGAATCGGGCGCCATCTTCCAGCGGCGCCGTCTGGTAGCGGCCGTCGCGGAGAATGAGAAATTCGGCGGAATTGTCGATCGGGTCAATAATCCAATACTCGGGCACACCGGCGGCCACGTACATTTCGCGCTTCAGCTCGTAGTCGCGGTTCACACTATCGTGCGAGACAATTTCGACGGCGATATCGGGGGCGCCTTTGACGCGGCCACTGGCAACAAGATGCATTCTTTCGCCGCGGACATAGGCGAGATCCGGCTCCGGAGCGTGCGCGTCGTCCAGCACAAAGGCAACGCGACTGATATAGCATCGTCCGCCGAGGTTCCTTTCAGCGACGTAGCATCGGAGAAGCGTCCCGACAAAAAAGCCGATATCGTTGGCACGAGGCGCGTCCGGTGAAGCCATGTGAATTACCCCATTAATAAGATCAGCCTTTTCGCCGTCCTTCACGATGGCGAAGAAATCGTCGACCGTATGCGGGCCGCGTGTTTTGTGTGCGGGGCGGATCATGTCTGGTTGCTCCTATCGTTTCGTCGCTGCCAAAACCTACTAGACTGCCAGAATTCTCTGCAAACAATCGTACCCACTCGGCAACGGCTCGGCGAAGAGCCACTCCGCGTCAATCCAGAAGCCGGGGATCACAGTCGAGCGGAACACGCGCCCATCTTCAAGTTCGGCCGCGTGATACGCACCGTCCCGTAGCAGCAAGAACAATGCGGCCTTCTTGATCGGATCGACGATCCAATACTCCCGTGTGCCGGCGTTGCAGTACAGCTCGCGCTTTTCGTGATAGTCGCGACGTTTGCTATCGCGCGAGACGATCTCGACCGCGATGTCGGGGCCGCCTTGCATCGCTCGGTCTTTAAGCAAGTGCATCCTCTCGGGAGCGATGTATGCCACATCCGGTTCCGGCGCTCGAATCGGCGAAAGAATGTAGGCGAAGCGGCTGCCATTTACGTCCCCAGCGATTTCCTTGGCCGCAACAAATCCATCCAGCATCACGGTAATCATCTTGGTCAGCGTGGAAGCGCGGTGGGAATCCGGCGACGCCATGT
>JALHLM010000412.1:2549-5729 GCA_022844585.1 Pirellulales bacterium
ATTACTCCGTCGACTAAATCAGCTTTCTGGCCATCTGGAACGAGCGCAAAGAATTCGTCCACCGTCACCAGATCGGATGCCAAGCCTGCCGGTCGAATCATTTTCATACCCTTCGGATGGGACGACTGCCTACAATTATACCCCGTCCTCGCCCAGCCTAACACGCCAGCTACCACCACAAATCGACCGCGCCGAGGGCCAACAGCCCGACGCTGATGATGGCGTTCACGTGGAAAAACGCTGCGTTGACGCGGGTCAGGTCGTCCGGGCGGACGAGCCAGTGTTCGTAGATGAGCAGCAGTGCGACGGCGAGGATGCCGGCCCAGTAAATGAAGCCGAGCAGCGGATACGCGAACGGCAGGCAGAGCAGCAGTCCGATCATTGCCGCATGGCAGAGTGCGGCGACTTTGAGCGCGCTGGGCACGCCGAGCGTGGCGGGGACGCTGCGGAGGCGTTCGCGGCGATCGACCTCGTAGTCCTGGCAAGCATAGATGATGTCGAAGCCGGCGACCCAGAGTAGCACTGCGCCGCCAAGTACGAGTGACGGCAGCAAGTCGGTGATGTTGCCTTGGACAAATCCTCCGCGCACGGCGATCCAGGCGGAGATCGGCGCAAGCATCAATGCCGCCCCGAGCCAGAAATGCGCGAGCGATGTGAAGCGTTTGGCGAAGCTATAGCCGCAGATCCACGCCAGAACCGGTAGGGACAAGTACAACGGCAAGCGGTTCGGCAAGAACCACAGCGTGCTGGCGACGAAGCCGTTCGCGCAGATGGCAAAGAACAGCGCCACGGAGTTCCAGGTGAGCAGTCCGGCGGGAATATGCCGGCGCTCGGTGCGCGGGTTGCGCGCATCGAGCCGCCAATCGGCGAGGCGATTGAAGGCCATCGCCGCGCTGCGCGCGAAGACCATACAGCAGATGATGCCCGCGAGTTCTTGCCAGCGCCAGGCGACCGGAGGCTCGCTGCGCGCGTTGAGCGCCCAGGCCATCACGCCCGCCAGCAGCGCAAACGGCAGCGCAAACAGCGTGTGGCTGAAGCGGATCATTTCGAGGATCTGGCGCAAGCGTGTTAGCATCGTTGAATTCGAGGATTCACCACGGAGGGCACGGAGAACACGGAGGAGGTTGTTACTTTTTGAACCGCAGAGGCGCTGAGACGCAGAGGGGAGGAGTGAGGGGGAAGTCCATTCAAATAAGCGTTTGGCGACTCAGTAAACTACATGTCGGATCACTTGCTTGTTCCCTCTCCGTGCCCTCCGTGACTCCGTGGTGAATCCTCCTCGCTCCCCCAGCGTTTCATGAGCTGATGTGGCATTTCGAGTTGGTCACAGATGCGGGCGACGACGAAATCGACCAGATCCGCAATACTCTTCGCGCCGTGGTAGAAGCCGGGCATGGCTGGGAGGACGATTGCGCCGGCTTCGGCGCAGAGTTTGTAGTTGTTGAGTTGGACAATCGAGAGAGGCGTTTCGCGCGGGACGAGGATCAGCTTGCGGCGCTCTTTCAAATGCACGTCGGCGGCGCGGTGAATCAGGTTTTGCGACGTGCCGTGCGCGATCGCGCTCATGGTGCCGCCGGAACAGGGGCAAATAACCATGCCGGCCGTGAGCGAGGAGCCGCTGGCGATCGGGGCGTAGAGGTTTTGGAAATAGTCGTAGTGCAACTTGCCGGGCAGGGCTTCGGCGTCCGTTAGCAAGTCCGCAAGGCGGAAGTCCTTCAAGTCGACGGCGCGCCCCGTTTCCGTCTTTAATACTTGCTGACCGGCGGGGCTGATCGATAGCCGCACCTCGCGGCCGGCGCGCAACAACACTTCCAGCAGGCGCAGGGCGTACGGCGCGCCGCTGGCGCCGGTGATGGCCAACACGATCGGCAGGCTCGGTGCGTTCATTTCTCGCCGATGTAGAGGGTGGCCACGCCGAAGGTCAGCGGATGGAAACGCACTTCGCGCAAGCCGGCCGCGCGCATCCGCTGGGCCAAGGCTTCGCCCATGGGGAACTCGCCGACGCTAGCCGGCAGGTAGTTGTAGGCGTCGCGCTGGTTTCTGGCCAGCAACTGGCCGATCCGCGGCAACACGTTGCGGAAATACCAGCCATAGACCGCGCGGGCGGGCGGAAAAGTTGGCATCGAAAACTCCAGTACCGCCACTTTGCCGCCGGGCCGGCAGACGCGGGTCATTTCGCGGAGCCCTCGGTCGGTGTCGGCGACATTTCTCAGGCCGAAGGCCACAGAGACGATCTGGAAATGATCGTCCGGAAAGGGAAGCTTCTGCGCGTCGGCTTCGACGAAGGCGGGCCGCAGTCCGGACAGCTTGGCACCTTTTTGCCGGCCGATGACGAGCATCGGATGGCAGAAATCCGCCCCAACGACGGGCGTTTTTCCTCGGCCGGCGCGTTGGTACGCGATGGCCAGGTCGCCGGTGCCGGTGCAGAGGTCCAGGATTGGCGCGGTGCCGACGACCGGGGCGAGCCGCACGGTGCGCCAGCGCCAGTATTTATCGATGCCGCCGGACAACAGATGATTCAGGAAGTCGTAACGCCCGGCGATTTCGCCGAACATCGCCCGGACCCGCTCGCCGGATTTATCGACGGTCGCGGCCGCGGGGGGCGGGAGTTCTTGAGCAACGGGCATATTGGATGAACCGGCCGCAGGTCGCGCGATTAACGCAAATCGCGCCACCACCATTAGAGCCGGAAGCGTCAGCGCCCGGAGCGCATCAGGTCAAAGCGCTGTGTACCGCGAGCTCCGGGCGCTGACGCTTTCGGCTCTATGGGATAGGTTGTTGGGTCATGTCAACTGTCGACGTTCATTTTCTCCCTTCGCTGACCACGCCGGAAGCCCTGTCGGGCGCGACGGTGGTGGTGATCGACGTGCTGCGGGCCACGACGACCATCACGGCGGCGCTGGCCGCCGGGGCGAAGGAAGTGATCCCGTGCTTCGAAATCGACGAAGCTCGGCAAATCGCCGCGGAATTGCCGCCGGAGACCTGGGTGCTGGGGGGTGAACGCGGTGGAAAGCGTATCAACGGTTTCGATCTCGGTAATTCACCAGCAGAATATACGCCGGAACGCGTGGCCGGGAAGTCCGTGGTGATTACGACCACGAATGGCACCAAGGCGCTGCGGCAATGTCGCCTGGCGGCGGAGGTTTGGCTGGGAGCCCTGGTGAATGTTCGAAGCATCGT
>JALHLM010000413.1 GCA_022844585.1 Pirellulales bacterium
GGTTTTTCGACTGGATCGGCGGCGCTTCGCTGCAATGGGTGATGGTCGTCGGCATTTTGGCCCTGGTCGTCGTCGCGGCCTCGTTTCTGATCGGCACGATTCTGAACGGCCCTTGGCGGACCGAACGCGTGATGTACGGCGTGCTGCGCGACGCTGCCGGCGACCTGTTTCGCATCTCGCCCCGTCGCGTCGGCGCATTGGCAAGGTTGGCCATTCAAGAATCGCTGAGTCGTTGGGTGCTGGTGGCGCTGGCCGTATTCGTCGTGGTGGTGATGTTTCTCTCCTGGTTCATGCGTGATCGCGCAGTCACCGCCTATATCGACTACCTGATGTTCGTCACGGCGGTGCTGGTCATCGCCGTATGTTGCTTCCTGAGCGCCTTCAGTTTGCCGACCGATATCGCCCAGCGAACCATCTACACGATCGTCACCAAGCCCGTGCGTGCGAGTGAGATCATCCTGGGACGGATCATCGGTTTTGCGACCGTCGGCACCACGCTGCTGGTCGTGGCCGCGCTGATCGGCTACATCTTCGCCGTCCGCGCAGTGACGCATACGCATTCGATCGATTCCGCGGCGGTGACGACGTTGACCGATCAGCGCGACGGCTCCGTGATTGGCTACGAAGGCACGATTCGCGACGACAGCGGCCATTCGCACTACTTTTCGCTCGACAAGGAAGGGCACGGCACGACCTCGGTCGACCGCGGCCACTACCACGAAATCACGATGCAGCCTGGCGAGGGAGAATCGCCAGCGACTTACGCCGTTACTGGCCCGCTCGGTGTGTTTCAGGCCCGCGTGCCGATCATCGGTGATTTGCGCTTCACCACCCGCGACGGCGGCGAAGGGGGCGGCGTCAATGTCGGCGATGAATGGGAATATCGCAAGTTCATCGAAGGCGCCACGCAGGCCAAAGCGATCTACACCTTTAGCGGCCTGCGCCCTGAATTGTTCCCGGAGGATCAATATCCTCAAGGCGTGCCGATCGAGTTGAACCTCGGTGTGTTCCGCAGCTACAAGGGCGATATCACGCGCGGCATCTTGGGCAGCCTGCAAGTCCACCGTCCGGGCAACCTGGAAGCCAAAGCGGAGGAGCAATTCTTTACCGCCAAGGAATTCGTTTCCGACCGCAAGTACATTCCGCGCGAGTGGACCACGGCCGACGGCAAGAAAATGGACCTGTTCAAGGACATCGTTCGCGACGGACAAATCGTCGTGGAGTTGTCCTGCGAGGAACCGGCACAATACTTTGGTGTGGGTCGCAACGACGTCTACTTGCTGGCTGGCGAACAGCCGTTCCTCTGGAACTACGCCAAGGGCTGCCTGGGCATTTGGTTCCAGATGGTACTCGCTACCACGGTGGGCGTGATGTGGAGCACGATCGTCAACACAGCCGTGTCGCTCCTGTCGACGGTCGGCTGCCTGGTGTTGGGCTTCTTCACGGACATGCTGGTGAAGATCGCCACCAGCCAGAACCTCGGCGGCGGCGTGTTCGAGTCGATGATCCGCATCGCCAAGCAGGACAATCTGACGCAACAGTTGGACGCCACGGTCAGCACGGACGTCGTCAAGACGGTCGACAGCGTGGCGAACAAGTTTCTGCGAGTTGTTTCCTACATCCTGCCGGACTTTTCTCAATTCTATAACGTCAGCGCCGTAGCCAACGGCTACGACATCGGCGGCGATGCGATGTTGATGCAGTTGACGGCCGCCCTGGCTTACTTCGTGCCGATCGCCGTCGCCGGATACTTCTTCCTGAAATTGCGTGAGTTGGCGAAATGAATCCTCGTACCGCGTTTTTTCGCAAAGTCACCTACCTGGGCCTGATCGTGCTCTTGTTGGTGCCGCTCTCGCTGATCGGCATGCCGGCCAAGAAATCGGACGGCAGCGGCGGCGGCGTGCTCGCCGAGTTGCGCAAGGATAATGACATCAGCGAAGCCAGCCTGGGCGAGATCGATCCCACGGCCGAAAGTGTCAAGCTAGTGATGTTCGGCCTCCGCGCGCCGGCGATCACCATGCTCTACCACCGCAAACAGGAACAAGAGAAGCGCAAACAGTGGGACGACCAACGCGTCACGCTGGAAGAACTCTCCAAACTGCAACCACACTTCACCGGCGTCTGGCGCCACCAGGCCTGGAACCTCTCGTACAACATTTCGGCCGAATGGGACGACTTCAAGCAACGCTATCGCTGCGTGAAGGAAGGCATTGAATTCCTGCACGAAGGAACGACCAAAAATCGCCGCGAAGCCCGGATGATCTGGGACATGGGCTGGTTCACTAGCCAGAAGCTGGGCCGCGCCGACGAACATCGCGAATTCCGCAAGCTCTTCGCCGACCGCAACGACGATTTGTTCGATTTCCTCGACGCCCGCATTCCGGATGACAAGGCCCGCGGCGTTCACCGCGGCAGGCGTGACAACTGGTTGATGGGCAAAAGTTGGTACGTGGCTGGCGCCGACATGATCGACCAGGGCACGGCCGATCTGATCGGCATGGCCGACTTCCAATACTTCTCCAGCGCGCCCATGGCGCAGCACAACTACGCCGAAGCGCTCGAAGTCGACGGCACCTTTGGCCAGGCCGCGAAATCCGCCTGGGAAGACGGCAGCCGCGAATGGACCGAGTACGGCAATCGCCCGCTGGTTTCGGAGGTGGATCTCAATGTCCGGCTGAATGACTGGGAACCGCGAATGGCCGTGTTCAAGGAACTCGTGACGTCGCTCGACGAGTTGAAGCCGGGCCTGAGGAAAGAGTTGGAAGAAGAAAAGAAACGGAAGCTCTCTCCGGAAACGCAGGAGGCAATGAATACTCCCGACGAGCAGAAGACTGAGGAGCAAATTCAGTTGGCTTATAGCGCCATCAGCGATGTCTTCGTGAATTTTGACGAAATCCCGCCGCGGCTGCCGGCCGACAAGCTCGCGGAAGGCAAGAAGATCGGCGAGAAGATCGCGACGCTGCAGCGCGAAATCATGGGAATCGAGTATTTCCGCGGAGTCATCAACTTCGAGTACTGGCGCGAGCGCGGACAACTTGAGATCCGCGACGACACGATCGAAGCCCGCCGCCTGGCATATGCCGCGGATCAGGCCGTCGAGCAAGGCAACTTGGAACAGGCCAAGGAATACTACGCCGGCTCGCTGGCGCAATGGAAGACGGCGTTCGCAGCCCATCCCAGAATGGCCGAGGACGGCACGGTGGGCGACGAGGTGGCGCAGATGATCCGGCGCTATCAAGCCGGTGTACTGGATAAGCTCAACGAGGAACTGCCCCAGGATCCGCTCTATACGAATTTACTCGAACGCTTCGTTGAGGACTAAGTTAGGGCGCGATCCAGCTAACAACACTATCGCGCCTTTCGGAATTCTGACCTCGACACTTCCCACCATGGATCAGCTTGCCATCGATCGCTGGCACATGGCGCGGGCGTTGGAACTTGCCAGGCGAGGTCAGGGCGCCGTCGAGCCGAATCCCATGGTCGGCTGCATTGTAGCGCGCGGCGCGGAGCTGCTCGGCGAAGGTTGGCATCGCCGCTACGGCGGACCACATGCCGAGATCGAGGCGCTCGCACTCGCCCGTGAGCGTGCCCGCGGCGCGACGCTTTACGTCACGCTCGAGCCGTGTTGCCATCAAGGCAAGACCCCGCCTTGCTCGGACGCCATTCTGAAATCCGGCGTGCGCCGCGTCGTCGCCGCGATGCGCGATCCGTTCCCCGCTGTCGATGGCGGCGGATTCGCACAGCTGCAGGCCTCCGGCGTGGAGGTCGTATCCGGCGTGCTGGAAGCCGAGGCGATCGCGCTGAACGAGCCCTATCTGACGCTTCTCCAAACGGGTATGCCCTGGGTCATCGCCAAATGGGCGATGACGCTCGACGGAAAGATCGCCACGGCGCAAGGTGACAGCCGTTGGATTTCCAACGAGCGCTCCCGCGTCATCGTGCATGAGCTTCGCGGTCGCATGGACGCGATTATCGTTGGCCGCGGCACCGTGGAACATGACGATCCGCTCCTCACAGCACGCCCCGAAGGCCCGCGCCGCGCGACACGTGTGGTACTGGATTCGCTAGCAAGAATCGCCGTCTCATCGCAACTCGTGCGGACCGCTCGCGACTGGCCGGTACTCATTGCCGTGAGCGCAGCCGCGCCCGAGGAACGCTGCGAGGCATTGCGCCAGCTTGGATGCGAGGTATTCGTATGTGCGGGTGAAACGTACGCCGACCGTTTCCGCGCACTGTTATCCGAAATGGGCCGACGCCGTTGGACGAACGTCGTACTCGAAGGCGGCGGCAAACTACTCGGCGAAGCGTTCGATCAGCGGCTCATCAATGAGGCTCACGTTTTCATCGCGCCCAAACTCTCCGGCGGTGCCGGTGCATCGTCTCCCATCGGCGGCCAGGGCGTCACGAACATGTCGCAAGCGTTACCACTGCGCGACGCGACATGGAGAGAAGTAAACGGCGATCTCTATCTATCAGGCCGCTTGCCACGCGACGACTAACGCGAAGGATTCACCACGGAGGCACGGAGACACTGAGAGGAGAGGAGGATAAAGTGTTCTGTGTCCATGAGGACAAGCACAGTCTCGAAGTATCCGTTTTCACTCATCACTCCCTTTCGCCTCTCCGTGCCTCCGTGGTGAATCCTCGGAACAAACTCACGCGCCCGTCGTGCAGGGCCGAAGCGACGAGGACGTAGTCGCAGCCTGCCGCCGCGAATTGCTTCAAGTCCTCGGCATCTCGTACGCCGCCGCCGGAGATGATTTCGAGTTTTGGCCAGGCGGCGCGCAATTGTTCGCAGAGCCCAATGGTGGCCGGACCGCCGTAGCCGCCCACCGCCGCGAGGTCCAGCACGATCATGCCCGCCACGCCGGCTTCGATCACACGATGCGCGATCACTTCGGCGGAAAGCTCAGGCCACACGCCAGGCTGCGTGATCGGTTTGCCGTGTTTTAGATCGAGACTGAAGACCAAGCGATCGGTGCCGATCATCGGATGCATCCCCTCCAGTTCGTCGACCGACTCCAGCGATTCCAACCCGACGATGATCCGCTGCAACTTAGTTCCCGCGTCCTCGAACGACGCCAGCGCTGCGGCCGCCGCCTGATTGCGACAGCCAGCGTCGACCCAGATGCGGAGACCGATATCGATCAACTCGCGGTACGTGCCCCAACTTGGCTCTGCGCCGGCGATAGCGTCCAAGTCGGCCACGTAGCAATCGGTCGCGCCGTGTTCGAACAAGGCCCGGCCGATCGACGCGGGTCGCGCATCCGGCGCGAGTTGCGACACGATCGGTTGGTACGATTCTCGCCGCCCCGCGACGCCGCGGACGACCTGGCCGCGCATTAAGTCGATGACCGGCAGAATCCGCATAGCGTGTGACGTTCACATCCAACTTGGTTTGACATCTCCGCTTCGAGCACTCAAGATGGCACTGCGTGGCATGGTCGGGCAAGGAGTCCTTCGGCGGAACCAGGTCGCTTGTGTGGTACGAACCGTTTCGCGATTTCGCTTCCTGGCTGTTCGTCGTTGACGTCCTCATCATCCTGGGAGCGATTCCCTGGATTCTCTCGCTGAAGCGCGACACGGTCGCCGCGCTGGCCTGGTCGTTGATCGTGATTCTGCTGCCGATCTTCGGCTTCTTGCTGTTCTTGATCTTCGGCTACACGCACGTCTACCGCCCG